>JAGAQZ010000099.1 GCA_017622505.1 Lachnospiraceae bacterium | reverse complement strand
GTTGCGGACTTTGTATGAATCTTTGTAAGTTCGATGCAATCGAGAAAGTGGAGGTGTAGTCATGGCAAATACAACTAAGAATATTATGATCGTTGGTGTAGGCGGTCAGGGTACACTTCTTACCAGCCGTATTTTAGGCGGTATTACCGTGGCGGCAGGATATGATGTAAAATTGTCTGAAGTGCATGGTATGGCACAGCGCGGAGGTAGTGTTGTTACTTTCGTTCGTTACGGCGAGAAGGTAGCAGAGCCTATCGTAGAAGAAGGTCAGGCAGATGTATTAATTGCATTTGAGAAACTGGAAGCATTGCGCTATGCACATTTCTTGAAGAAAGACGGAGCGATTGTAGTAAACGACCACAGAATCGATCCCATTACAGTAGTAACCGGTGTTGCGCAGTATCCTGAAAACATTATCGAAAACTTAGAGAAAGAATACAGTGTATATAAAGTAAATGCGATGGAAGAAGCTTTGAAACTCGGCAATTCCAAAGTATTTAACATTATCGTTCTTGGTGTGGCAGCTAAGCATATGGACTTCTCAAAGGAAGCATGGCTTGAAGTAATTGAGAAGACTGTTCCGCCCAAGACTGTAGAAATTAATAAAAAAGCCTTCCTTTTAGGATACGAAAGTTAAATATTTTTTACATCGCCTGCAGATAATAAATGCAGGCGATGATTTATTTAGGCGCATACTGATTGCAGAAAATAACAAGATTGGATATAACGAGGTAAAAGAAAATGATTATCGATTTTCATACACACATATTTCCGGATAAAATTGCAGCGGGAACTATTAAAAATCTTGAGAGCAAAGCCGGCCTCACCGCGTCTACGGACGGCACGTTAAACGGCCTCCTTGCGTCTATGGAGGCTGCCGGAGTTGATATGTCGGTTATTTTACCGGTGGTAACCAAACCAAGCCAATTTGAGACTGTAAACACGTTTGCAGCAAGTGTCAATGAACAGTATCAAGGAAAACTTTTATCCTTTGGCGGAATCCACCCAGATACGGAGGATTATAAAAGAGAACTGGACCGTATTAAGGAATTAGGCTTAAAGGGTATCAAAATCCACCCCGACTACCAGGGCGTTATGATTGATGATGTGCGTTATATGAATATCATTGAATATGCAGATGCGCTGGGACTTATCATACTTACACATGCGGGTATTGATATTGGTTTGCCTGACCCTGTGCATTGTCCGCCTGATAAAATGCGCAAGGTCATTGATAAGCTTCATCCGCAGAAAATGGTGGTCGCACACTATGGAGGTTGGAAACAGTGGGAAGAAGTGTATGAGTACCTGGCAGGCGAGAATCTGTATCTAGATACAGCGTTTACTTTTGACTATATCAAAGAAGATATGTTTTATAAAATTATGGACAAGCATGGCCATGATAAGATTCTTTTTGCTACGGATTGTCCCTGGGGATATCAGAAGAAGGACGTGGAAAGCTTAAGGAAACTGGACTTGACTGAAGAAGTCAAAGAGAAAATCTTTTATAAAAATGCAAAAAAACTTCTTGAAATATAATATTTTTTATAAAAACCCTTGCAATTCCTGTAAGGGTTTTGTATAATCATAAATGCTTTAACGCTTTAAAGCGTCTAACTTCTAAAGTTTAAAGTGATAGTATAAATGTGAACTGTATGAATGCGGACAATTTTACATATTCCGATAACATACATTTTCAAGGAGGCAGTTATGGCAGTAAAAATTATTTTTCTGGTAATATTCTTCGCAGTAATGATTGGTGTAGGATTATACTCCAGAAAGCATGCAACCAATGTAAATGATTTCGTACTCGGAGGCAGAAGCGTAGGTCCCTGGCTTACCGCTTTTGCATACGGTACTTCATATTTTTCTGCGGTAGTATTCGTAGGTTATGCCGGACAGTTCGGTTATAAGTACGGTCTTGCGGCAACTTGGATTGGTATCGGTAATGCGGTAATCGGTTCTTTGCTTGCCTGGGTATTACTTGGAAGAAGAACCCGTGTTATGACTAAGCATTTGTCTGCGGCAACTATGCCGGATTTCTTTGGTAAAAGATATGATTCCAATGCATTGCGTATCGCGGCGTCCATGATTTCTTTTATCTTCTTAATTCCGTATACAGCTTCTGTATACAACGGATTATCAAGATTGTTTGAAATGGCTTTCGACATTCCCTATGCGGTTTGTGTTATCGTTATGGCAGCGTTGACTTGTGTATATGTTGTTCTTGGCGGTTATATGGCAACTGCCATTAACGACTTTATCCAGGGTATCGTTATGTTATTTGGTATTGTTGCGGTTATTGTAGCAGTATTAAACGGACAGGGTGGCTTCTATGAAGCGGTAAGACAACTGTCCACTTTTGAGAGTGATGTGCCTGTTACCATGGGACAGAAGGGTGTATTTGCATCCTTCTTCGGACCTGACCTTCCGAACCTCCTCGGTGTTGTTATTTTAACTTCACTCGGAACTTGGGGACTTCCTCAGATGGTACATAAATTCTATGCAATCAAAGATGAGAAGTCCATTAAGACAGGTACCATCATTTCTACCGTTTTTGCAATTGTTGTATCAGGTGGTTGCTACTTCCTTGGCGGATTTGCAAGATTGTTTGATACAGATGCAATTTACAACGAAAGCGGTAAAATTGTTTACGATGCAATCATTCCCAGTATGTTGTCTACCTTGCCTGATATTTTAATCGGTATTGTAATCGTATTGGTATTATCTGCGTCTATGTCAACTTTATCATCATTGGTATTGACATCAAGTTCAACCTTAACCCTCGATTTTATCAAAGGTAACATTATCAAAGATATGACAGAGAAGAAGCAGCTTCTTTGTATGAGAATTTTCCTTGTGGTATTCCTTGCAATCAGCGTTGTAATTGCTTTGGATCCCCCTGATTTCATTGCACAGTTAATGGGTATTTCATGGGGCGCATTGGCAGGTGCCTTCCTTGCACCGTTTATCTACGGTTTGCGTTGGAAAGGTGTTACCAAGGCTTCTGTATGGGCAAGTTTTGCCTGCGGTGTACTTCTTACCGTTGCAAATATGTTCTTTAAATTTATTGCATCACCCATCAATGCCGGTGCCATTGCAATGATTGCAGGTCTTATCATCGTTCCGGTCGTAAGTCTTATCACTCCGAAGATGAAGAAAGAGAAGGTGGAAGAAATTTTCACTTGTCTTGATGAAACCGTTGTAGTTCATAAGAGAAACTCTATTGAAGAGGAATAAAAATGCAGTTTTATCTTGCGCCTATGGAGGCGGTAACAGGATTTGTATATCGAAAGGTGTATCATTCCATGTTTGGAGACATGGATAAGTATTTTGCACCTTTTATCACGCCTACGCAGAAGAAAATCCTTAAGACAAAGGAACGAAAAGATGTAGCACCTGAAAATAACATAGGAATGTATATGGTTCCGCAGATTCTTACAAACAATGCGGAGCAGTTTATAGAGACTTGTGAATTCTTAGGAAAGCAGGGATACAAAGAGATTAATCTAAATCTTGGTTGCCCTGCACCGACTGTGGTGACGAAGGAGCGCGGAAGCGGATTCCTTGGCGAGACCGTGAAGCTGGAACGCTTTTTTGAAGAGGTGTATCGCTGGAATAACGGATTGCAGGAAGGTGAAAAATTTCAAATTTCAGTAAAAACCCGATTGGGGCTAGAAGATGCGGAAGAGTTTGAGGAAATACTTCCGATTTACAATAATTATCCATTCAAAGAAGTGATTATTCACCCCAGGGTGCGGAGAGACTTTTATAAGGGAACGCCGGATTTGGATGCCTTCGCCAAAGCATTGGAATCGTGTAAACATTCCGTATGCTACAACGGTGATATTTTCAGCGTGGAAGATTACGTAAAGCTTACGACGCAATTTCCGCAGATTGATAAAATGATGCTTGGGCGAGGTGTGATTACGAATCCGGGTCTGGTGCGAGAAATCAAAACAGGCTGTAAGATTACAAAGGAAGAGTTGCGTCAATATCATGACGCCTTGTATGCCGGATATTTGCAGGATCTCGGTGCTGAAACGGACGTACTTTTTAAGATGAAAGAAGTATGGTTTTATTTGGGGACAAATTTCCAAAATGGTGATAAAATAATCAAGAAGGTTTGTAAGGCGAAAAGACCGGATGAGTACAAAAAGATTTTGAAAGAAATATGGCCGACCTTGAAAATGATTTCTTAAACGAGTAAGTGATATAAGTATATGTTTTGGGAAGTACAAATAATAAAAAATAGTAGGTGCATATGAAGTATTTGGTGTCGCTTTATTTTGATGACAAAACAAATCAACAGATATTGAGGCATATGATAGCTGTGGCGGAGGCGACAGGAAATGATTATATATTGGAACATAAGGTGCCACCGCATATTACAATCTCGTCTTTTGAAGTGGATGAGAAGGTGAATTCTGATGTTGTTAGCCAATTAGTACAGAACTTTAATGAAATATTTCAAAATAGGTCTGCAGGAGTTGTACAGTGGGTTGGTACGGGTGCTTTTATGACATCTACATTGTATTTGACACCTGTGCTGAATCAATATTTGCAGAAACGAATGGAAGATGTTTATGCTGTTGTTTCTGCAGATAAGAATATAAGAGTCAGCAAGTATTATCAGCCTTTTCAGTGGCTACCACATACAACAATAGGAAAGAAACTGGATGAGATGCAATTGGCTAAAGCATTTGAGATAGTGCAATCTGATTTTAGGGTGATTACAGGACGTGTAATTAGGATTGGATTAGCTAAGGCCAGTCCGTATGAAGATATTTCTACGTGGAGTTACGAAGAATAAAAAACGTTTGTCATAATATATGACAAACGTTTTTCTTTTATTATTATTCTATTATTTCATTAGAAGTTGAAGTTACTTTGTGTTTCTTTGTACAAATCACGTTAATAACAGATATTGCAATAAGTCCGATAATAGCGAGTGCAGATATAACCTCTGCAATACGCCAGTAAATTGGTTCGTGGAAGGAAACGTTTATGGTTTCATCAAGTCCTGCAGGAATATCAATATGGATACAATTATTAAATCCGTTTGTAATTAACATCTTAGCATCGACGTCTACAATGGTTGCAGAATAGCCTTTATAGTTTAACAATGGAATTTCAACATATCCGTCTAACCCGTAGTTGCCCACATGCATTGTTACTGAGTTTCCAATTTTGGTTATGCCGGTAAGGATGATTCCCTCAGAAGCAGCATATCTGCCGTATATCACGTTTCCTAATTCGGTTCCGGCAGGGAAGTATTCGCAAGAATATAACTGCGTGGACGGTAATTCATAGGTATCATATACACGATAAGGCGCACCGTCAGATAAGTAAGAGTGATAATACCAGCCGGTTCCAAGCAGTGTACTTATACATAATATAATAATTGCAAGTGGCATAAAAGGTAAGCCGTGAGTTTCCGCATTTCGTTCGGACAAGCATTTTAAAACTAAGCAGAAACAAATGGTTATGAATACTGTTCCGATAGAGAGGAAGCGCCAAGGAAACTGAAGGCTTGATACTAAAGCGGTACCGAGTTCACAGGAGTTTGCGATAGCGTCCCAAGGGAATAGATAACTACTCATGTAAATTGCCAAAGCAGAACCAATAAAAGTAAATAGAATCAGCTTAAATGCAGAATGTTTCCGTTCGTCTTTGGTCGTTGTTAACAAGTAATAGATGCTTACAAAAAAACCAATTGATAAGGTTAGACCTAGGCCGGGATTGAATTCATCAGCTATACCTGCTGAAGTAGACCAGGTGCCACCAGCCCCTTTCTGGAATATACTGAATATCTGTGCAAAATAAAGTCCGATATTTTGAACGGAAGTTCCGCCCCATTCGGCAGAATTAATGATAAAGTCTTCCGTAAAATAGTAGTCAATAAAAGGAACAATGAATCCTGCGTTGATTAATAAGGTAAAAGTAACCGTTAAAAGAAGTGACATCAGGATTTTGGGTTGTATTGTTTTTTTGAACAATACAATGCAGGTGAGCAATATAAAAATTGCAACCATTTCACAAGATAAAATATGTGTATGAATAATTCCGGTCAGTCCCAGTGCAGGCAGGATTGCCAGTTTCCAGCAGGGCTTTGTATCTTTTTGCATAAAAATGCGATAGAGTCCAAGGAAGATTACAGGCAAAAAAATCATAGCACAGTATTCGCCTACCGCTGCGCGTGTATAAAGATTCAAAAGACGATACAGCGAGAGTGTATATACCATTGTGCCAATTAAACCATATTTATTACTTTGGAATAAATTCTTGAAACAATAATATGCAATGAGAGCTGTTGCAACATTTACTGCAAGTACAAACACCTGATATGCGTTTTGTACAGGCATACCAAGCATACGTAATACAGCCGGAAAATAAAGTAACGCATCACCATAAAATACACCTGCGGCGTAACCATAATCAGCAGCCAGCATGGGATGAATTTTAACAGGGAAAACACCATTTTCCAAGCCTAATTTAATGCCGTCTATACGAAGAAGGTGATAGGGCAAGTCGTGGCCTGCTACCATATAATCCAGTAATAGGGGGTAGGAAGATAAGAGAATAATACCGCCTAAAGCCAAAGCGGTCTTGCGTTTGGATAAATCGATGGTACAGATATAATAACCAAGTGTAATTACGAGACAGAGCGCAATGGCATGTAAAAAGTCTTGTTTTGCCATGGCAGTAGTTTCGTGAATAGAAATTTCTGATATTTCTAAGTTGCCCTGTCCGCAATAGTTAACGGATATAATAACTTCTCCGGGAGAGTTAACGCGCATTGTAAGTTCGGCAGTTCTGTTAACCGCATGCATAGAATTTGCACCGGAAAGAAAATTATGGGCCGGGATGTTGGGAGAATACGCCTGAATGGTATTGCCAACTGCATCGGTAGCATAATTTACATACACAATATAACTGCCGCGAGACAGTTCCAGCGGAGTTGTGGATGCAACTGTGCCGGCAGCCGCATTGGTGGTATTCGCACTGATTTTATCCCCGTGCACAACCGATTCATCACAATTTAATTCATTGGGATAAATTGTAGTGTTGTAAAGGCTTGATTTGCAGAGTACGAAATTTCCTGCGGCAATCAATAAAATGCCGATTTGAATAATCAGAACGGCAAGCAAGGGCTTGTTCTTTTTTAAGTTAAGCATAGTATTCTCCTGTTTCTTTTATACTGTTCATAATTATAATATAGTGGATAGGGAAAAGCAAGAAAACGAAATTATTTGTTAGAAGTGCGGATTGGTATATCTTCTTTGCTGAAACTTTGCCACTACCTTTGCTAATATATTTTCAGATGAAAAATATATGAAGAGGTATGGTGAGATGGTTAATATTTTATATTATTTGATTGTTGCAATTATGTGCATTATGGGTGTGGGAAGCGTGGTAGCTATTGTCGGCTACATGTTTATTACCATTATTCAGAAGTTTTATCGCAAGATAAGATACGGAATTTCTTTGTTTGATTAGAAGAATTGTCCTAAAATTAATGTATTAAGATGTTAAAGTAAAATGAAATCCTTCGGTGAGGTTCAGACATAAGGACCTGTCCGAGGGATTTTTTGCACGAAAAAAGACTATTTTGTCATCAAAAGGTAAGTTTTTGATTTTACTTGTCGAAATAAAAATGATATCATTAATATATATACCCAAAAGAAAGTGGTTGTTATGAATAATAAAAAGAATTTAATTTGGCAGCTGGGCGTTGGCTTACTTATCAGTATCGGTATTGCATTATATTTGGGATTGACGTCTTTTGTGCCTACGGGTAATGATATTTTTGGCCATTTGTACAAAGCTGAAATTTTATATGACAATTTAAGGCAGGGAAATTTATATCCTCTATATACGACAGAGTGGTATAACGGAATTCAGCTGTTCCGTTACTGGCCTATTTTTACATATTACATTATTGCGTTTATTAATTTTATTACGAGAGATATATTTACCGCATATTATGTGTATGTGGGTCTTACGTTTTTTGTGTCCTATATTGGATTTGTTTTGATTGCAAACAGAGAGAAAAAGGGTATTTTTATTTTATTAGGCATTGTGTATTGGTTCCTTCCGGATTGCTTGCGTGTGCTTTTTGGAGAAGGAAACCTGTCCCGAGTAATGATTTATTCTCTTTTGCCGTTGTTTTTCTATTTTTATACAAATCTTTTGGAGCATAAGAAACATTTTGTTGTGACCTCGCTAATGATGGCGTTATTGGTTTCAACACATTTTATGCTGGCTGCTATGTGCGCGATTATTTTCACCATTTACGGATTCTTTAAGGGATTAAAAAATAAAACACAATGGTATGGACTTTTGGCAATTGTGGCCGGTATTTTGATTGCTGGCATTCTTTTATTACCCGGCTTGAGCGGTGGTTTGGTTTCGGATTCCTCTTCAGCAGCAGTGGATACCATTGAAGATTGGAGTCAGCCGATTTATGTGTCTTTGAATCCGTTTACAAGAATGTCGGGAACTAATTGTTCTTTTGGTTTGGGTGCCTTTATTATGGGCATCGTTGCTTTAATTTGTGCAATTCGAAACAAAGAAGAAAAAAGCGGTATCATGGTGGGGCTTATTTTCTTTATATTGTCGGACTCAATGTTTACAGATATATTTAAGCAGATGCCTATGAGTCAGGTATTTTGGATGTCACGTTTTGCACAGATGTGTTATATTTTGATTTTATATGATTTTGGACGATTAAGTTTAAAAGCATATTGGAAATATATCGTTGTAGCAATTGCAATTATTGATATTGTTCCGTCTATGGCATTTTGGAGTGTCAAATCGGATTTAAAACATCAGGAAAATGTATATTTATTAGAATCAGCTGTCGCTATCACGCAGAATCGAATGGGATTGGTAGATGAAAGTTCGTTTGGTTCTTATCCTTCGTATTATGTGCTGGAAAAAGATATACCTTACATTCAGGGCTGGGCAATTCAAGGTGCCGGAACAAGTGAAAATATTATTACAATGACGGAGAGTATTCAGCAAGGATATTATGGCTATACGTTCCACCAGTTATTAACTATGGGCGCGGATTCCGTTGTTGTAAAGAAATCATTTGTAAAAGAACCGGAACGATTTATGGAAGTTGCAGAAACATACGGGTATATTCCTGTACAGGAAAGTGATGAAGCATATCTTTTGGATTTGCAGAATGTTGATGGACAGTTTGGATTACAAAGTGATTTTAATAATCTCGCAATTGGTTCTTCGTCCATTTATATTTCGTACCTGTATCCCGGATTTGAGCAGGGGCGTAGCGATTGTCTTACAGATTACACAATGGAAGAATTGTTACAGTATGACAAAATATACTTGTCTAATTTTGAATATGATAGTGTAGAGCATGCGGAAGAAATTGTACAAGAATTATCGGATTCTGATGTGGAGGTCTTTATTGATTGTACGCATATGCCGATTAATGTATTATCAATCTCTGAATTTCTGGGTGTAGAAAGCCGTTTTATCAGTATTTCGGAATTTGACCGATTGTATTATGAGGATATGACGGTAGATCTTGATATGCCGTATGAATGGTATTCTACGTATTTGCTTCCGACCGAAGAAACTCAGATGCAAAGATATACATATCAATTTGGCACACAGACATTGGATTATATTATCAAGAAAGAAAATGTTACTTTTGTAGGTTTTAATTTAGTTTATTTGTATTATGATACCCCGAATGAAGAATTGCTGGCATTGTTAGACGAAGTGTTTGGAATTACGGAGGAAGATCGGATAATATCTGAAACAATCGTGCCGATTGGTGTTGAATACGGATTAAATGAAATACGAATTGAAACAGAAGAGCCGGTTAATACAACGATTGCTTTTCAGGATAATTTTAAGAGCGAACAGGAAATTAGGGAAGTAAACAGTATGTTGGTGGTTGATAAAGGAACCACGATAGTTAATATTTTTTATAAGCATTTTGTGATTGGAATGTTATGTTCGTTGTTTGGTGTTGCTTTTATGTTATTTGTAAAAGGTAAAATTATGAAGGGACAGGAGGAAAAATGATGAAAAAGGGATTTAAAATTATTGCATTATTGTCTTTGAGTCTTGTATTTCTTTGGGGAAATGCGTTGTTAGTCAGTGCATCGGATACCGGTATGTCTTATGACAATTCTTTCTCACTGAAAGACGGTCAGTCAATTTCCATTGACGGAGATTTTTCAGACTGGGACGGTATTCCCTGTTCCTATGAGTATAACTGGGACAATTCAGAAAATTGTTGGGTTAATGGCGTGTGGATAGACGGGGAGGTATATTATACAGAACCGGGTACCTATTCTACAGATGTGCGTCATATGATGCAGATGTATTGCGACGGAGATTACATTTATATTCATATTATATATGGTCGTAATTATCGAAGCAGATTGAATGGTGATGATTTCCGATTGTATATTGGTGATGAAGTAGCATCTTATCAAGTAGTAGGTGAAGACGGAAGTGATATCGCAACGATGTTAAACGTTGCGCCGGGATTATATCCTGTGGAAATTCGCCATCGTGATTCAAAACTTTCCTTTTTAAACGCAGAGGGCACGAATGGTTATTTGTCGATAAAAGAAGATAATATCAACAATGAGTTGGAAATTCGTGTTCCGTTGGAAGAGTTGCAACGCCAAAATCCTAACATTAATTTAGAAACAATCAGTACGATAGAGTTTTTTACACCGAACTTGATGTATCGAAGAATTTCGGCAGTGGGTACATCTTCTGCGCCCGTAGTTCTCGCTGCTTTGTGTGGTGGTATTGTATTATGTAGCCTTTTATTGCAAAAGAGGAGAAAGCATGGGAACGTATAAATACAGTTATCGCTTTAATGCAAAACACAATACTTCAGGAAGAGAGGGAGCGGAACATACTCATTCTTTTGAGGTTGTATTTTATATTAAGCAACAAGTGCAACTTTTCTATGTGGCAGAGGCAATGATTAATGATTATATGAGTAAATATGTAGGTGCGGATTTGAACGAAATACTATTGTTCCGCCCTACGATTGAGAATATTGCTGAAACAATTTATGAAGAAATTAACGTTCTTTCCATAGATTTTGAAGTGGTCCGTCTGGAAATGAGTGATTCTCCTGTACAGACTTATATTATAGGAGCTGAAGAGTTTTGATTTTAAAAATTATATTATTTGTGGTATGGGTATATGCACTTACGGTTCTAAAAAGAGGAAAACTGGGATTTTATTATTTTTTGGTTGGAAGTGTAGGTACTTTTCTGACATTGCTTAATTTTATGCCTTATTTTAAGGATTACTTTATTTATGCTTTCGTGTGGGCACTTGGAGGTATCGGTGATTTGACGGGACTGTATGAAAGCTATGCCCAATACGGGATGTTTTTTATCAATCATAATGATACCGTAATGTCGTTATATGTGGATATGGAGTGTTCCGGTATTATTGAAATGATGGTATATGTTTCGTTACTGGCATTTTTCCCTGCATATAAGCCTATTCAAAAGCTTGTTACAGGTATTTATGGTATCGTGTGCATATGTATTTTTAATTTTATTCGTATTTTTACAATCATATGGATGATTTTTACATTTGGCACACCTGTATATTCTCTTGCGCACGCTATTGTGGGAAGAATTATTTTTTATGTTCTGACGGTTGCTTTGTATTTCTACGTATTTACAAGGCATCAGGTGGTGGGACAAAAGGTAGGAAAGTTTAGTTATGAGAACTTGGATGATAAACAATGAAATATTGTTCTGGTTAGCCTGGGTTATTCTTCCGCTTATTGTTGAAATTATACCTTCCGTGTGTAATTTCTTTTTGCTGATGATTAAATATTTTCGCAGAAAAAAAGTGGAAGATCCGATATTGTTTCCGGAAATTACAATTATTATTCCTGTTTACAATTCGGCGGATACGCTTCGAAAATGTTTGGAGTCTATTCATTTATCCAATTATGACAATCGTTTAATTACGGTTTTTCTTGTAGATAACGGAAGTAAGGATAACAGTTTTGAGATATTTGAACGTTGTCAAATGGAGTATTCGGATTTGACAATGCAATGGATGGTATCAAACCAGGGGAAGTCTAAAGCGTTAAATAAGGCCCTTTTTAACAGCCGCGGAAAATATATTATTAACGTAGACAGCGATGGCCGATTTGAAGAGAACGCAATCCGTAATATTGTTAAGCGTTTTGAAAAAGAAATGAATGTCAATAGTTTTACAGGTGTCATTTTGACAGAACATGCGGAAGTAGAAGAAACAGAAGGATTTTGGCTTCGCCAAATTCGCAGGTTAGAGTATTTAGAATATTGCCAGGCGTTTCTTGCTGGACGTAATTTTTCATCGGAAATTAATGGTTTATATACATTATCGGGAGCCTTCTCAGCATTTCGTAAGTCAACAATTTTACAGACACAAATGTATAATAGCGACACAATTTGTGAAGATACGCATATTACTTTTCAAATTAAAAGACAAAAGAAGCGTATTGAATTGTGTGAGGATGCAATTTTTTATGTGTCGCCGATTGATGATATGAATAAATTGTACACGCAGAGACAACGTTGGCAGATTGGAGAACTGGAAGTCTTTAAAATGTTTTATGGGAAGAAGATGCAGTTCCATAAAATTTTTACGGATATAGATTTTCGAGTGATTCTGTTTGACCACACATTTGCCTTTCCGAGATTGATTTGGTATTTTGCGTTGGTAGCGTTGAGTATGCTGAATTATTCTTTGAAAACTGTTTTAACGGCATTGTTATTGATTTATGTGTTGTATGTAATATGTACAATGCTGTATTTCATCAATGTTATTATGTTTTTGAAAGATTTCAAGGATGATAGGAAATACTACATATCTAAGTTTTTATATGTAGTTGTATATCCGTTGTACAACCTGTATACGTTTGTTCTGCGTTTTATGGGTATTATTAATTCAATTAACCGTCAGAGTTCCTGGAAAACGTTTCATTTTAAGGAAGAGTGCGAAATTGTTAAAAATATTGTAAAGAAAGATTTTCATATAAAGAAAGAGAATAAGAATGAGTGAAATCTATAAGCCGATAAAATACAGAGTCTATCGATATAAGTTCTATTTGGATGCAAATCATTTTATTTATACACCTGCCGGCACACCAGGGATGATTCATCCCCATACGTGGGAGTTTGCGGTAGAGTTAAAAAATAAGAATGGTGATTTTGTTATGTTCCATGAAATAGAAGCTTTAATTAATGAAGTGTTAAAGCCTTATCAGAATATATGTTTAAATGAGGTAGAACCCTTTAATCAAAAAGTGCCGACTTTGGAGAATATAGGAGAGCATTTTAAGGAGATTATTCGACAGAAGATGGAACTGATGAATTGGGAGTTACTTCAGATGGAAATTAGTGAAACACCAAGCCGATCATATATTTTATAATGATAGCGATAACTTAAAAATGAATATTACAAAAACCTGTGCCGGAACTAATCTGACACAGGTTTTTTAAAATTTTAATATACTTATTTCACTTTCTTGCGGAAGACTCCCTCCCAAGTTCCCGGATGGAATAAAATTAAAAGCGGGAATAATTCCAGACGTCCTGCAATCATATCAAACATCAGCACATATTTGGAGAAGTTTGAAAAGAATCCGAAATTGCAGGTGGGACCAACGGCATCCAATCCGGGCCCAATATTGTTAATGCAGGCAATAATAGCTGTAAAATTCGTGGTAAAACTTTGTCCGTCAAAGGAAATTGCAATCATTGAAAGTGCATAAATCAATAAAAATGTTAACACATAAACCGCCACGGAACGAACGGTTTCGTCTCCCACTTCTTTGCCGTCCAAATGTATCTTACGGATGCTTTTGGGGTGAATGTAAGAATAACATTCTTTTAATACCGATTTAGCGGCAATAATAAAGCGGGAAACTTTCAAGCCGCCGCCGGTACTGCCGGCGCAGGCACCCACAAACATAATTAGTACCAGAACCGTACGACAAATTGCAGGCCAGGCATCAAAGTTTGCAGAAGCAAAACCGGTAGATGATACCAGGGATGAGACCTGGAAGGTTGCATCGGTGAGGGCTTTGAAAAAACTGCCGGAAGTTTCATAAATATTAATGGTAATGATTCCGATTGCAGCTATTACCATAATGAAGAACCATCTTACTTCTTCATTGAAAAGAGCCTTTTTAAATTTCCCTAAAAGAATCAGATAATACACATTAAAATTGATGCCGAACAAGAGCATAAAAATTGCTGTAACCCACTGTAAATACGGCGAAAAACTGGTAAAACTGTCATTTTTAATACCGAAACCACCGGTACCTGCGGTTGCAAAGGCAGTGTTTAAAGCTTCAAAAACAGGCATTTTGCCAAACAGCAGAAGTACAAATTGCAGAAGGGTCAGTGCGATATAAATCAAATAAAGAATTCGCGCTGTATATTTAATTTTCGGAACAATTTTGCCAACGGAAGGTCCGGGAGATTCTGCGCGCATCAGGTTAATATGTGAACCTCCACTCATGGGAATAATGGCCAACAAGAAAACCAATACACCCATACCGCCAATCCAGTGAGTAAAACAACGCCATAAGGTTGAACAATGCGACAGATATTCTACTTCACTTAAAATACTGGCACCGGTTGTGGTGAAACCGGAAATGGTTTCAAATAATGCATCTGTAAAAGAAGGGATTTCTCCGGTAAATACAAAAGGGAGACAACCAAAAATACTCATAAAAATCCAACTTAAGGAAGTTGCCACACAACCTTCTTTCAGGTAAAATACATTACTTTGAGGTTTGCGAAAAGACATCAATTGTCCAAGCAATACGCAAACAGCAGCAACTGCTAAATATATGAAACCTTGTTTTTCTTTGTAAATCAAAGCGGTTAAACAGGGAAGAAGCATAAAAGCACCTTCGATTTTAAGAATCCAACCTAAAATATAACGGATAATTGAAAAATTCATAGCAATCAATATCCTCCTACTCCAAGATATCTTCAATATCGTTAAAGCCTGTGTGGGTAGTTACTATCATTACCGTATCACCGGGGTGAATACAATCCTGACCGCTGGGGATAATGATGGAGCCGTTACGATTGATAAAGGCAATTAACAAATTCTTTTTTAGCGCAAGTTCCATTAACGGAACATTGATTACTCTGGAATCGGGACGTACCAGGAATTCAATAGCTTCCACGCGGGAATCAAACAAGTGATATAAGGTTTCGATATTACTGCCTAAAGAGTCTTTTTTCGCGCGGGCGTAGGCCACAATTGCTTCAGAAGTTAAGTATCTGGGATAAATTACACTGCCTAAATCCAAATTATTCACTACATTCTTAAAATTAATATGATTAATCTTTGTAATTACTTTGGCCGGAGATACCTGTCTTGCGTACAAGGTTAGCATAATGTTTTCTTCATCAATACCGGTTAAAGGTACAAAAGATTCAATGGTCTCAATTCCTTCTTCCCTTAACAGTTCTTCGTCCGTTCCGTCGCCATTGATAATAATTGCTTTGGGAAGTAAGGTGCTTAATTCCTGGCAACGTTTTTTCTTCTTTTCAATGATTTTAACATTAATACCGGCATGCAACAGCTGGTCTGCAAGATAGTGAGTTGTTTTACCGCCGCCGATGATCATACAGTCGCGGACGTGTTTTACCTTGGAACCGAGAGAAAGGAAGAACTTGCGGGCCTGCTTTCTTGTGGCAACAAAGGTAATAATATCGCCTTCTTTGATAATAAAATTTCCGGAGGGAATATATACTTCACCATCGCGTTCAATGGCACAAATGAGGACCTGCTGGGATACAACTTTGCCAATATTCATAATTGCCAAGTTATCTAACATACTTTCGGAGGGAACTTTATATTTAATCAATTCTGCCTGCCCGTGTGCAAAGGAGTTTACTTCCAATGCAGAGGGTAGCGCCAGGATTCTTGCAATTTCCCTGGAAGCTTCCAAGTCGGGATTGATAATCATGGCAAGGCCTAACTTTTCTTTCAAATAAGCGGCTTCTTTACTGTATTCCGGTGTGCGGACTCTCGCAATGGCAGAGCAGTTGCTGACACGTTTTGCAACCGTACAGCAGAGTAAGTTTAATTCGTCGGATTCCGTAACCGCAATGAAAAGATCCGTATTTTCGATGCCTGCTTCCATCTGTACACTGTAGGTAGCGCCGTTTCCCACAACACCCATAACATCATAGAGATTTGTGAGTGTTTCAATTACTTCGGAATCCTTATCAATAATGGTTATATTATTGCCTTCTTTGCTAAGCTGTTCCACGATGGTAGAGCCAACACGGCCGCAACCGACAATAATAATATTCATTTTTTCTTTTTTGCTTGAATTATCGCCAAACATAACATGCCTCTCAATATATAATGATTTAAGATAACCAATCAAAGTGAATATAACATACTTTGCAATAAAAGAAAAGAAAAATAATGATATCCGTAAAAGGGAGCCGGATATTTCGTAATGAACGAAGTGAGGTGATAAAGAAAACAGGGCTATGCCGTTACGATATTGGGTATACAGTTGTAAAAAAATTTGATATAATATTTACTGGTGTATAGTGCGGTATGATGAGTTATAAATGCATTGCGGCTTAGGAATATCGCGTGAGAAAGCATTTATGGGAGGTTATATGTCTAATCGATTTTATGATAATGTCAAGAAAAATTTCGGATTCGGGTTTATGCGCTTGCCTATGAACGGCGAAGACGTGAATTGCGAAGAAACCATTAAGATGGTGGATGCTTTTATGGAGGCCGGTTTTAATTATTTTGATACGGCCCACGGATATATCGGAGGAAAAAGCGAAATAGCCTTGCGAGAGTCTCTTGTGAAAAGATATCCAAGGGAAGACTACATAATAGCAAACAAGCTGACATCAAATTATTTTAAAACGCAAGAAGATATTCTTCCATGCTTTGAAGCACAGCTTGAAGCATGTGGCGTGGATTATTTTGATTTTTATCTGATGCATGCCCAGAATGCGGAGTTATTTGAACATTATAAAAAGTGTCGTGCGTATGAAACTTCCTTTGAATTAAAAGAGCAGGGACGTGTAAAAAATGTGGGGTTGTCATTTCACGATAAGGCGGAAGTACTGGACCGTATTTTAACAGAATATCCGCAAATTGATGTGGTGCAGATTCAGTTTAATTATGCGGATTATGATGACCCGGGAGTGGAAAGCAGGAAGTGTTATGATGTATGCGTAAAACACAACAAGCCCGTGATTGTAATGGAGCCTGTAAAGGGTGGAAATCTTGTAAATCTTCCCGATACGGCTCAGGCTGTTTTGGATAAATTAAAAGGTGGTAGTAATGCAAGTTATGCCCTTCGTTTTGCGGCAAGTTTCGATCAGATTATGATGGTGCTTTCCGGTATGAGTGATATGGCACAGATGGAAGATAATTTAAGCTTTATGGCGGATTTTAAGCCGTTGAATGAGAAGGAATTTGCGGCGGTTTGGAAGGTTTGTGATATTTTTAAAGCGCAAGATTTAATTCCCTGTACTTTCTGCAAGTACTGTATTGACGGCTGTCCTATGAATATATCCATTCCGGACTTGTTCTCGGATATGAATTGTTTAAGCAGATATGTGGGATGGAACGGTGAGTGGCACTACAATATGCATACTGCCGAAAAAGGTAAGGCGTCAGACTGTATTGAGTGCGGTATGTGTGAGGCATCCTGTCCACAACATTTAAATATCCGGGAATTGCTTAAGCAGGTGGCAACAAAGTTTGAGTAGTCTGAAGAAAAGAAAAGTTTCGTATATGCGGGCAAAACGCAAATATATACAAGTATGTAAAGAATAGAATTAGAAAACAGAGAACGGAATAAAGGAATATATGTTAGCAGTAATTGAAAATGTAAATGCGGCAGTGAATAATTTCGTGTGGGGGATTCCGGCGATTATTTGTATTATCGGAGTCGGATTGTATTTAAGTATCCGAACCGGTTTTATACAGATACGAAAGTTCCCTTTGGCAATGAAAAAGACTATCGGTAAGGTTTTTGAAAAAAAAGAAGCAAAACACGGGGCTATGACGCCGTTTCAGGCTGTATGCACGGCACTTTCTGCAACGGTTGGTACCGGTAATATTGCAGGTGTGGCAGGTGCCATAGCAATCGGTGGTCCGGGTGCAGTCTTTTGGATGTGGGTTTCTGCTTTTCTCGGTATGTGCACTAAGTTTTCGGAAGTGGTTCTGGCAGTGCATTTCAGAGAAAAAAATGAAAAAGGTGAATATGTAGGCGGACCGATGTACTATATTAAGAACGGGTTGGGTAAAAAGTGGCACTGGCTTGCTGTGTTATTTTCGGTTTTTGGTATTTTTACCGTGTTCGGTACAGGTAACGCTACACAGGTGAATACCATCGCGACTGCGGTGAATTCGGCACTTCTTAATTATAACCTTATTCCGGCAGAGGGTGTAACAATCAGCAATTGGATTATCGGTATTGTGATTATGATTCTGGTTGTTTGTGTTCTGTTGGGCGGCATCAAGAGAATCGGTAAAGTGACGGAGAAACTGGTCCCGTTTATGGCAGTTTTCTATATTTTGTTGGCACTGGGTGTTGTAATTTTTAATATCAAAGATGTTCCCGGCGTATTTGCAGATATTTTTTATGGTGCTTTTCATCCGGCGGCAGTTACCGGCGGTGTGGTAGGAAGCTTCTTTACCAGTATGACCAAAGGCGTGTCCAGAGGTATTTTCTCCAATGAAGCAGGTCTTGGTACCGGTTCCATTGCCCATGCCTGTGCAGATACAGGTAAACCTGTGGAGCAGGGGTTCTTTGGTATTTTTGAAGTGTTTGCGGATACCATTGTTATTTGTACATTAACTGCATTGGTTATTCTTTGCAGTGGCACATCGGTTGCGTTCGGTGATGCGGCCGGTGCGGAACTTACCATTAGCGGATTTACATCTACATATGGTAATTGGGTATCGATTTTTACGGCAGTGGCTATGTGCTGCTTTGCATTTTCCACCATTATCGGCTGGGGACTTTACGGCGCAAGATGTGCAGAATATATTTTTTCCTCTAAGATTGTCAAACCTTTTATGGTGATTTATTCAATGGTAGCTGTTGTGGGTGCTACAGTAGATTTGGGACTTGTATGGAGCATTGCGGAGACTTTTAACGGATTGATGGTAATCCCTAACCTGATTGCGGTATTGTTGCTGTCGGGGACTGTATTTAAATTGGTGAGGGAGTACTTTACGAAGTAAAGGTACTATCGGATAAATGAAAAGGAGATATTTATGTCGCTACTCATATTAAGGGAAGAGTTTGTGTGTCTGGTGGTTATTACGTTTATATTATGTTATACCGCAGTTTATAAAATAAAGACAGAGCATAATACCTTTTTTAGAATATTAATTTATTCATTGGCACATGTGGTGTTTGATATTATTACGGTAATTACTGTTAATAATTTGGAGGTTGTACCGCCTGTGGTAAACAGCATGCTGCATATTCTTTTTTATGCGTTCAGTATTGCATTCACTATGGCATTCTATGAATATATTGTTTTAATGACGGCATCTAAGAAAGTGCAAAAAATAGCAAGAATATTTAAATATATTCCTGCCTTTGTTTTTGCGGTGTCTGCATTATTTCTGCCTGTGGAATACGTGGAGGGCAACGGAACCAATTACAGTTACGGACCGCTGGTTTTCGTAGGCTATGGTGCGTTTGTGGTATATTGTCTAATCTGTTTTGTGTTGGTGGTATGTAATCATAAGAAATTAGAACGCAAAAAGAAATTAACGCTTTATCCGATGACCGGAATGATGATTCTTGTCATAGTGATTCAGGCGTTGATTCCGGAACTTCTTATGACGAGTGCTGCAATTACTTTTGTGTGTCTGGGCTTGTTCGCAACATTTAATAATCCTGCGAAAGAATACAGAGAGCAGGTATATTGGGATGCAGCAACGGGAATCAAAAACAAAAACGGTTATAAAATGCAATTGGAACAGATAGAAAAAAATACAGTAATAAGAAAGTAAAGGTCGGATTTGTTGTTTGCGATATGAATGGGTTAAAGGTAATTAATGATAAGTTCGGACATATTGAAGGCGATAAATTGCTTCGTGCAGCCGCGGGTATTTTAAATGATAAAATGAATCATGCACATGATGTATATCGCGTGGGCGGGGATGAGTTTGTGGCCATCTATTTATCTTTCAAAGATGGCGTAATGGAAGATGATATGAAGGAAGTGCGTAAGGCCTGCGAAGAGTACAAAGACAGTCCGATTATTTTAAGTATTGCTATGGGGTGTGCTTCCGGAGAGTATTCAAAGGATTATATGGATATATATAATCAGGCGGATGAACTTATGTATCAGGATAAAGCGGAAATAAAGAAAAAACATCCTGAATTGTGCGGAAGATAGGAAAAAGATTGAGTTTGTTAAGAAGAGTGATTATAATAGGTGTGTTAAGAGTAAGGAGGTAGGCAGATTTGTTTACTTTTGAAAATTTAAGAAAAGAGTACAGTACTTTTATATATAAAGATTATGTTGTGGAGCGTAAGGAAAGTTCCTACCGCGTGGAGTATCATTTCAGTATTCCGGGGCTTAGGGATTTTAAATCAAGCTGGGAGTTTCCGGCTTTGGAAGAAGCAGATGAGGAAATTCTGAATCGCTTATTCTTTAACCTGGGTATGGTGGAGACCATCAGTTATTGGAAGTGCGCCTGCTCGCCGAACCTTGTGATTGAATGTGGTGAATTGTCCAAGGAACAGTGTGCGTGGTGGGAGAAACTTTACTACAATGGTCTTGGTGAATTTATGTATCGAAACGGTATTGTAGTAGAGCAGGAAGACCTTGTGCATATTCAGTGCAAGGAAGCACTGATTCGTCCGTTGAAGGACAATAAGGCATACAGCGGTTGTCTGGTGTCCGTAGGCGGTGGCAAGGATTCTGTGGTATCTTTAGAACTTTTGAAAGAGGAAGGAATTATCACTTATGCGGTAAACGGTAATTCGACCACACACAATGTAATTGATGTCTGCGATTATAAAAAAGGCACTTACGAGGCAAGACGTGTGCTGGATAAGGAACTGCTTGAGTTAAACAAACTGGGCTATTTAAACGGTCATATTCCCTTCTCAGCGGTTGTGGCGTTTTCTTCCGTTATTTCGGCATATTTAAGCGGTAACAAATATATTGTTTTATCCAATGAAACCAGTGCAAACGAAACTACGGTGAAGGATTCCTTTGTAAATCATCAGTATTCCAAGAGCTATGAATTCGAGCAGGATTTTATGTGGTATGTTAAAACCATGGTGGATACGCCGATTCTGTATTTCAGTCTTTTGCGTCCGTTGATGGAAATCCAAATTGCTATGCTTTTTGCAAGAAGCAAGCAGTACCATCAGGTATTCAGAAGCTGTAACGCGGGAAGCAAGCAGGGAATTTGGTGTTGCGAATGTCCGAAGTGTTTGTTTGTGTATATTATTTTACTTCCTTTCTTAAGTCAGGAAGAATTAGTGGAAATCTTTGGCGAGAATCTTCTGGAAAAAGAGTCCCTTGACTTATATTTCCGTGAATTGACCGGCATTGAGGAGAATAAGCCTTTTGAATGTGTCGGTACCAGAAAAGAAGTACTGGTATCCCTGAAGGATTATATAAACAAAGGCGGTAAGAGTCTTTTAACCGAACGTTATAAAGATATTATTCTGCAGGAGCAGGATGAATTAGAGACGCTTTTAAGCGGTTGGGAAGAAGAAAACAATCTTCCGGTCGTATATGCAGATATGCTTAGGACTTGTATAAAACAGTAAATAAAAACTTGCAGAAAGCAAAACATGAGAGGCGTAAACGCAGTGAGCATAATTGATAAATTAAACGGTAAAAGAATACTGATATGGGGCTATGGCCGGGAGGGACAGTCTACAGAGCAGTTTTTGAAACGATGTTGCAAGCCGGCAAGTGTGGAAATCTTTGAAGGCAAGCGTGACGGTTTCAATGAAGATGATTATGACTGGATTGTAAAGAGTCCCGGTATTGTCTATCATGAGGCAAATTTAAAGTATCTTTCCCAAACTGAAATCTTTTTGGAGGAATATCGTGACCGCGTAATCGGAATCACGGGAACGAAGGGTAAAAGCACCACATCTTCCATGTTATATACAGTTTTAAAAGAGTGTAGCGGCAAAAAGGTAATTATTCTTGGAAATATCGGTCAACCTTGTCTTGACTATTTTGAAGAAGTGGATGACAATACTATTGTGGTATTTGAAATGTCCTGTCATCAGTTGGCACATACAGAGGTTTCACCGCACATAGCAATCTTTTTAAACTTTTATGAGGAACACTTAGATTACTATGAGACGGTAGAAAGATACTTCCGTGCCAAGAGCAATGTTGCACGTTATCAGAAGGAGGGCGATTATTTCTTCAAGGGTGATAATGTGCCGGAGATTGAAACCAAGGCGCAGATTATTGCACTGAAGCGTCAGTGTGAGCAGCAGTTTGATTTAAAGGTGTTGGGGGAACACAATATTTATAATGCGCAGTTTGTGCATTACATAGCTGTGAAACTGCTTGGCTGCAATGAGGCTGAGGTGCTGAAAAGTATGAAGACCTTTAAGGGACTTCCGCACCGATTGGAACACATTGGTGATGTGAACGGAGTGGCATTTTATGATGATTCCATTTCTACCATTCCGGAAGCCACCATCAGTGCAATCAAAAGCGTGCCCGATGTGCAGACCGTGCTAATCGGCGGTATGGACAGAGGCATTAATTATGATGTGCTGATTCGTTTTATAAAAGAGAACGAACAATACAAGTTTATTTGTATGTATGACTCCGGTAAAAGAATCTATGACGCGGTAGGGGAATGCGCGCAATGTCATTATGTACCGGATTTGGAGCTTGCGGTGAGTGAAGCGAAACAAATCACCGAAAGCGGAAAAGCCTGCGTTTTATCGCCGGCGGCAGCGTCCTACGGATATTTTAAAAACTTCGAGGAACGCGGTGAAGTTTTCAAACAATATGTGTTGCGTTAAAGAAACAATTTAGGGATTATTTTATAATGTTAAAGGTGAAAAAATGAAGAACAGATTATGCAGTGAGAATTTTGGTGTCTTTTTTGACAGACTTGAAGAACTGGGGGCGACTCTTGATGAAATTATGTTTCGGACAAGGGATAATATGCCTTTGATTGCAGAGGATATTAAACTCGGTAAAATGATAGTTGAATTTGTTTCTCCGCCTACGCCGGTAGAAAGTACGGGCAGGGAAGAGTCTATGATTGTGTACGTCAGTCCGGAAGGGTTTGATACAGAAGAATTAAAGTATGATTTTCCTACCGGAAACGGTGGTGGTGTGCATTTTTCCGTGAGTGCCGTGAAAGGGTATACTTGGGATGCGGACGAAAAGGAAGATATGTTCTTTTTGTGCAGGATGCTGATGATGATTTGCGGCCGTGCAAGATTATCGGATATTATGGCTCAAAGTGTATCTCGGGATATGGAGACCGGTTTGATTAATTCCAACGGATATGTAATGGCAGGAAACTGTATGTTCCGCGAAGGTGTACTTCATAATTACACTGCAATGTATCTGAATCTTAAGAATTTTAAATATGTAAATAAACAAATCGGCAATCAAAATGCGAATGAGGTAATTAAAGCCTATGCGATTGCCTTGGCCAAAAGAATTAAGGAAGGCGAAGTTGCAGCACGTCTGGGTGGTGATAATTTTGCCCTTCTTATCAGAAAAGAACGCAAGGAAGAAGTTCTCAAATTGTTGGAAGGCATTAGTGTTGAAGTGAATTTGAGCGGAATGTTGCATAGCTTTTTGATAGAGTCAAGAATCGGTATGTACGATATACAACCCGGTGAAAATATGCATCCCGTAATGAATTGTATTTCTCTGGCTATTAATGCGGCAAGAAAAAGTAAAGGCCTCAATGTAGTAGAGTTTAATCAGGAGATATTAGAAAAGATTAACCATGAGCAGGAAATTAGTGCGGATTTCCCCAAGGCTATAGAAAATCGGGAATTTGTGGTATATTATCAGCCGAAGGTTAATTTGGATACTTGTGAATTGTGCGGTGGCGAGGCGTTGGTGCGTTGGATTAAAAATGGTAAAGTTGTACCGCCGGCAGATTTTATTCCTTTGTTTGAGCGCGACGGAAGCGTGTGTCGACTGGATTTCTACGTGTTGGACCAGGTTTGTCGTGACATTAAAGCATGGAAGCAACAGGGAATTGAGCCGGTAACCATTTCGGTTAATTTCTCTAAAACACATTTGCATAATCCGAAAGTGGCAGAAGAAATTCTTGCGGTAATAGGTGCATACGGAATAGAAAGCAAGTATATTGAAATAGAACTTACCGAAATGTCCGATTACAGTGATTATCTGGCATTAAAGACCCTGGTAAGTAAAATGAAGAGTCACGGAATAAAGACGTCCATTGATGATTTTGGTACAGGTTTCTCTTCCCTGAATCTGTTGACGGATTTTATGTTTGATATTGTTAAGCTGGACAAATCTTTCTTGGATAATATTGAAAAGCATAACAGTGGTACCGATGAAATCGTAGTCCGCAACATTGTGAAAATGGTTAGCGAGTTGAAGATGAAGGCCATTGCGGAAGGTGTAGAAACCGAGGAACAGGCACGTTTCTTAAAGAATATTGATTGCAGACTTGTGCAAGGATATTTGTTTGATAAGCCATTGCCTGTGGAGGATTTTGTGGGACGTTTGCAGAATCGAAAGTATGAAAATGATGTTTAGAACATCATATGAAGTAAAATACGTATGAAAATAAATACATATTAATATAAGGATAAAAGCGATTGCGCACAGGCGGTCGCTTTTTCTTTTTAAAATTGAACTAAAATATAAAAGGTTTTCAACGGAGCGTTTAGTGACAAAAGTTTAATATCAATATAAAATGAGTGTAGGTAGAGGAAATTATCTAAAATTTTTCAAAAAAGGGGTTAAGTTTTGTAAAACCCATGTCGATATATTTATGCTAGGGTATCCTCTAAACAAAAAAATAGCAACCGTTTGCAGACGATTGCTATTGAGGATCCTTATTCATAATCCTAATGTTCATTGCAGTGAACATATAAAATGACTAGCGTTGCGAACGTTGTCACTTGTTAGATTCAAATTAACACATCTAGCAAAGACGTGTCAAGTCTTTTTTTAGGATTATCAAATAAGAATTCCCAATTACAACTTAATATGGAACCGTGTATGACTTGAAAATGGTCATGCAGTAACTTTATTTTGCTCAAAAATAGGAGGATTTCATTATGATGAAAAACGAAAATTTAGCAGTTGATGTAGTTACAAATAAGTTAGTGGATAGCAAATTGCCTTCATTGCTTTCCGCAGAGGAAGAGGTTATTCTTGCTCAGAAGATTGCTAAAGGCGGTGATGAAGGTCGTGAGGCCAGAAATCAGTTGGTCATGGCTAATATGAAATTGGTGACATATTTTGCCAAGAAATTTATCGGTTGCGGTGCCGAATTAGAGGAATTAATTTCTATGGGAACCGAAGGGGTGATTCATGCGGCAGAGAAATTTGACCCGTCAAGAGGCGCCCGTTTCAGCACCTGTGCCGCATTCTGGATTCGCCAGGCAATTTCAAGAGGAATCGCCAACGAAAGCAGTGTTGTGCGTGTTCCCGTGCACGTGAAAAGTGCAATGTTTCAAATTAAAAGAGCACAGCGCGAATTGTCCGTAGAATTGGGAGTGGAACCCAATGTGGAAGAAATTGCGGCTTATACCGGTTTGTCCGTAGAAAAGGTACATGACACTATGGAACATACATATAACATTGTTTCGATGGACGCGACTGTTGATGAAGACGGAAAGACTACTTTTGAAGACTTCTGTGCAGATGAAAATGCTGATGACCCCTGCGATATGGCAGTTTGGGGTGATTTACAGGAAGCAATTCAGTTCGCAATGGATAAGCTGGAGCCGAAAGAAGCGATGGTTCTTAAGCTGCGTTATGGCTTTGTAGGGGACCATCCTATGACATTGGACGAGATTGCTTCATTGCCGGTGTTTAATGTTACAAGAGAACGTATTCGTCAGATTGAAAAGCGCGCTCTTAGTAAAATTCGTCGTTCATATTCTGCTATGGAATGTCTTCGTGAATATGCATGCTAAGGCGTGCATATTCCAAGATATATAAATTATTTACAACCCGTTAACTGTTTTTTATAAGCGTACGAAGACGCTTAGAGAGGAGCCAATATGAGAATTTATAGCGCTAAGTTAACTTGTGATCGTATTTTTGAACTTTCTAAAGAAAAAGGCTGGACGGATTCTAAGCTTGCCAGCATATTAAATCTCACGCCTCAGGCAATCAGTAAGTGGCGCAGAGGAGCCGGCTCGCCGTCCATTGAGATGTTGACAATGTTACAGGAATTGTTTGAAGTGAATATGGACGACCTGGTTGGACGCCAAGAAGTAGACATAGACTTTAACCTATAGGTTGAAGTCTATTTTTTTAGAAAGGATAGAGAATATAATATCAGTTTCTTATAACCCCGCAACAGGTGCCTACATATTGTACTTCGTCCATTCGTTTTATAATAATATCATCATCGCAGTTATGCAGACTTTTTAAACAATAGAAATCAATACCTTCGATATATTTGCGAATATAGATTTTATTACCGATTATGAAGGAGGCAATTTCGCCATTCGCTGGGAAACGGTTTTCAAAAAGAATAACATCGTCTTTACAGTAATTCGGTAAAAAGTCATTGTTTGCCATTTTAATTGCTATATATGCGTTGGGGATGGTGGTTTTGATTTCTATGGTTTCGCAGGTGTCATAAAGTATGCCTTTTCGAATATCACCACAAGGTAAAATGCAGGGGATAGTGTGTTCAAGAAAGAGTCCACGCTCATACTTTACAGAAGAAGCTTCGTATTTTGAAATAAATTCAATCATACTTTTGCCGTGGGAACCGCAGGAACGATAATTTTGAAGGATTGATTTTTCGGTTGATGTATATGGGCATTGCCCCATCAGACAATTCATACTGTACTTGGTTGCTTCAGAGATTGCTAAAATGGTCGAGGCTTTTGGGTCGGTGGTTTTACCGTAATATATATTTTTAATTGTCTCCAGAGGCAGACCACTTTCTTCGGCTAACTGTTCTTTGGTCCAGTCAAGCGTGATTAAAATTTCCTGTAACCGTTTACTTAAAACTAAATCAGACATGAGTTACCTGTTGTGTCATGGATGACATTTCCTTTCCATTTTTTCGACAAAACTTATGTTAAACAAGATATATCTTTTTGTCAACATTTGAAATAAAGTAAGGATGTTGCGCAAAAAACGGAAGAAAAGGAGAGAAAAATGTTAGCAGAAAAAATTAATTATGAGAAAGAAGTTTTGGGTGATGAACAGGGAAAATATAATTTGTCGGCGCCTATTCAGGATATGCTTTTGTCAATCGGAATTCCGCCTAATATATACGGTTATGCTTATATAACGTACGCGGTAGAATTATTGTTGAAGGATTCGGAATATCAGCACTATGTTACAAAGGGGTTGTACGTAGACATAGCACGAAAATATCGAACAACTCCATCAAGAGTAGAAAGAGCGATTCGTCATGCAATCAGTGTTGCGTGGTTACACGGAAATGCTGATTTGATTCATCATATATTCCGAAATTGTGTAAGACCGGATAAAGGAGTACCTTCAAATTCTGTATTTCTGGCGAGATTATATTACTACATCAAAAATTATGTCAGTATGGCCGGATAGCGTTTCAAAAAATAAACTATGATTTATGGTAATAATATGATAAAATAATATAGTATCAAGATTATAAAAGTGTCATTTTAAGATAAGGGATTAAAATGACACTTTCGCGTATTTTATGGTTTATTTTAGGGAAGGTGCTATATGTATAACGTACTTTTATCAATACAAATTATCGGAATCGTTGCGCTTGTGTGTTCGTTGGTTTATATTTTCCGTGGCGGTTCTACGTATACACAGCGTTTGATGCTTTCTTTTACGATAGCTGAATTGGTACATAATGCGGGTTTTTTGTTGGAGTTAACCTCTACGACGGCTCAGGAGGCTTTGATGGCCATAAAGGTGGAATATTTAGGCGGAGCGTCTGTTGCCATCTTTTTTATGATGTTTATTTTTAATTACTGCGGTCAGAAGGAGCATAAAATATTTGAACGTATTCTGTTGCTATGTTCGGTTGCGGTTATGGTGATGGTTTGGACCAGTGATTATCATTCCCTTTATTACAAAGAGATTGGTTTTGTTTATACAGGAGCCTTTCCGCACGTACGGCTTACTTATGGTATCGGATTTTACTTTTATGTGTTGACCTGTACGGCTATTCCCTGGTCGGTATCTGTTTGGACGTTGATTCAGACGATTCGTAAGGATAAAAGTACAAAGAGAGCGCGCAAATTGAAAGGGATTATCGGCGGTGCCAGTTTTTCGTTTAGTGTGCTTATTATATATTTGCTTGGGGTGTTTCCGGAAGGATATGATCCGACGCCTATTGCTATGGCTCTTATGTTTTCTGTGCTGGTGCTTCTGGTTTGGAACCGTAAGGATTTTGATTTAAGCAGAATGGCTACGGAGAAAGTGCTTAATTCTCTTGGTAATTGCATGATTACGCTAAACGAGAACCAGGAAGTGCTGATGTACAACGACTTGGCGAAGGAATTTTATCCGGATTTAAAAATGTTCCGCAGAATCACGGATGTCGAAAGGTTTCCAATTGAAGTATTGGACGGTAAAGAAATCCGTTTTGAGTGGGATGGTAAGTTTTACAAAGGTGAACAGAGAACCGTAATAGATGATGAACAACATATCAGAGGATATACAATATTAATTATTGATATTACGGATACCTATGAATATATTAGTAAGTTGCATGAAATGCGTGAGCAGGCTGAGGCGGCGAATCGGTCAAAGTCTAATTTCCTGGCCAATATGTCCCACGAAATCCGTACGCCGATGAATGCCATTGTGGGTATGAGCGAATTATTGATTGAAGAAAGTAAAGGTCGCAAGATTCAGGAGTATGCCTATGATATTAAGACTGCCGCGTTAAATCTTCTTGCAATCATTAATGATATTCTTGATTTTTCTAAAGTGGAAGCCGGTAAAATGGATTTGGTGGAAGATGAGTATTCCGTGATTGAAGAGATGCAGGATACCATCAATTTGGTTAAAATTGCCGCTGAGCAAAAAGGTCTTCAGTTTAAGATAAATTTGGCAGACAATATTCCCGGGAAGCTGTATGGTGACGCGGGAAGAATTCGTCAGGTTTTAATTAATATTCTGAATAATGCGATTAAATTCACCAAAGAAGGTTTTATCCGTTTGGACGTGACCGGACAGTATGTTGCATCGGATGTAATTAATTTAAAACTTGTGGTGGAAGATACGGGTATCGGAATCAAAAAAGAAGATTTGACTGCTATTTTTGAGTCATTCCGCCAGTTGGATATGAATCGAAATCGCCAATGTGAGGGAACCGGTTTAGGCCTTGCCATCACAAAACAGTTAATCAGTTTGATGGATGGCAATATTCAGGTGGAAAGTGAGTATGGTAAGGGAACGAGATTTACGATACATATTAAACAACGTGTGATTGATAAAACAACGATTGCTGAGGCAGGTAAGCAGACTTCTTCGGCAAAGAGTGCGGAAGAAGAAAAGCCGACATCGTTTAACGGTGATTACAGAGTGCTTCTTGTGGATGATAACGCAATGAACCGTAAGGTGGCAAACGCAATGCTTAAAACATATAATTTTAAGTTGGCTGAGGCTGACAGCGGTAAGGCGGCAATTGAGCGAATCAAACACATGAAATATGATATGATTCTTATGGACCATATGATGCCCGAAATGGATGGAGTGGAAGCAACAAAGATTATCCGCGAAGAATGTGGCGAAAACGGTAAAAATGCAATTATTATTGCGCTTACAGCCAACGCGATAAATGGGGCGCGGGAGATGTATCTGGAGAATGGATTCGATGATTTCCTGTCCAAGCCGTTTGACAGAAAACAATTACAGGAATTGCTGGAAAAATGGGTGCCGAACGGAGATAAAACTACAACATAAAAATATTATGAAAATATCGTGTTTAAACGTAAATATCCCTTGAACAAAAGGGGTAATCTGTGGTAAAATATGGGCAGTGGTACATATGGGGTACCAAGCAAATTTAATGTTAAAGGGAGAGGAACAAATGTCAAATTATTTAGGTATTTTACACGGGGTTAGAGGACGTAGCATTTTGATTTATGACAACAAGTGCGAAATCAAATCTACATCAACAGTAGGAACTGTTTTAACAAGCAACATTACAAGTAATGCATCTGACAGTATTAAGACAATCTATTATTCAGATTGTGTTGGTGTATTATTTAAGAAAGCCGGACTTAAGATCGGATATCTTGAGTTAGAAACACCGGGCTTGAGAGCACATAGCGGTGGTAGCCAGTATTCAGAGAATACATTTACTTTTGAAGAAACAGATGTATTATCTAACGAACTTATGCAGGAAGTATATACATATATTACAGAGCGTATCGAAGGATATAAGTACGGTGATCAGTATCTGTTGACTAAGCCTATTCCTCCTATGATGGCATCTAAGTTTAAGAAACCTATCTTCTCTGATTATGAAGAGCAGGCAGAAGTAAAGATGCGCAGACAGATGGAGCATGAAGCTTTGAAGGCAGCTCAGGGTAACTTGGATGATATTCTTGCAGAAGTAAACAGAGAATATGAAGAGTTATTTGAAGCACATGGTATTGATGTTGCAGTTAACACACTCACCGATATGGAGAAGACAATCATCAAGGCTGTTGCTGAAGCAGATGATAAAGAAACTTCTGTTTCCGATATTGCTAAGAAGATGCCCAGAACCATCACTCCTGCTGAAGTAACCGATATCTTGAATGGTTTGGTTTCTAAGGGTGTTATGAAGGTTGTAGATGGCGAAGTATACAAATTATAAGAGTATACAATATGGGGTAGAACGTACCTTAAATGAATAATAGGGGGATGGTACTTTTAACAAGGTACCATCCTTTTTAAATAAAAGGAGAGCGGATATGTATTTTGTACCGGACGGAACGCAGGTGTGCGGATTTTATGAATGTGAAGATTGCGGGATGCGTTATTTGTCGCTTAAAATAATGCCTGTAATGACTTGCCCATATTGCGGTGAAGAGCCGGATATGGAGTTGGGACCCGATGATGAGATGCCGACGAATACCGAAACTGCGAAACTGATTCGTGTGGTAGAAGGCGATGAAGTAGAGTTGATGGACGGTTTGCTTAGTCTTGCAATTACCGGCGGAGATGTGGATTGGATTTAATTAGAAAAGTATGTTAAAAATTTTGCAACCTTTTACATAGCTAACCGGTGTTAATGGTGAGGAGGTCAATTTTGATCGCAAATGAGAGTATGTCAGCGGAGGCGCTGATTGAGAAATATTCGGATACGGTTTACAGAGTTGCGTTTTCCAGAACGCAGAATGTAAGCGATGCCCAGGATATTACACAGGAAGTATTTTTAAAATATATCAAATATACGAAGGCCGGGAATACCTTTCGAGATGAAGAACATCAGAAGGCGTGGCTTCTTAAAGTGGCGGTAAATACCGGAAATACCTTTGTGACTACAGCTTGGTTTCGCCATCGTGCAAGCCTTGAGGAAGTGGGAGAAGTGGCTGCAGAGACCAAGGAAGACTGGAGTGAAGTCTTCGATGCAGTGATGGATATTCCTGAGAAATATCGTGTGGTAGTTCATTTGTTTTATTATGAAGAACTATCCATCAAACAAATCTGCAATATCCTAAATATGAGTGAAACAGCGGTCAAATCAAGACTTCACAGAGCCAGAGAATTGCTAAGGGAAAAGCTTAAGGGGGCAGAGTATGAATTTTAAAGACGAATATCAGAAGTCATTTTCTGAAATCAAGGCAGATGAGAATTTTAAAAAGTATCTTGTCGCCCAAATGAATATGGAGAAGAAGCGTAAGAAGAAGTCCGGATATATGGGTGTTTTGGTTGCAGCCGCAGTGATGGTGCTTGTGGTTAGCGTCGGCTTTATGACAGGGGTTCTTCGCGGCAAAACAAATCCGGACACCATGCCGGACGGAAATCAGATGGCACAGGATACAACCGAGCCACAGGATAACATTTCTTTGGATTTGAACAATGAAATGATGGCCGGTCAGGATATGTCCGAAACTTATGTGGAATTGAACTTCTCGGGCCTTAGTTGGTATGGGGATGCAAAGAGTAACGAAGAACTTTTAACCATATTTGTTTTATATATGACCGGGGATACCTTGGATAAGATTTACTGTACAGATGCTGAGAACTTTGATGAGCAAGATTTGATGAGCGAGGCGGATGCAGCGGAACTTGTGGAACGATTGCAGAATGCAGAATGTACGGAAGATGAATACACAGGCGAAGATATGTACTACAAGGCTGTATTTGAAGACGGATTGACAATTAAGTTTTGGTTGTCGGATAAAGGATATTTAAAATTGCAAGATACGAAAACGGTGTATAAAGTGCATTAGTGTAAGTCGCCAATTTAAAATTATCGGCAAAAAAATTTTGCAACCTTTTAACAGAATGTCTGGTGTTATTGATATAAGGCTTTCATCTTATGTGAGATGAAAGCCTGATGACATTAAGGAGGAAGTAAAATGAAAAAATTTTGGAATGGTGTGCTTGCATTTGGGCCGCTGGGATTATTATTTTTTTGTTGTTGCAGCATTCTAATGGTACTCGTTATTATTTTTGGGGTTAGTATGTTTTACTCGATGACAGGGACTGATTTGTCGGATGCACAAAGTAATTTTATGGGTTTTTTGACAATAGTTACGTTTCTTTGTGCTGAAGGTTGTGCATTTCTTGCAATACCGTTTTGTATAGCCGATATTATTGTTTTTAGTATTTATGCATTTAAAAATCCTAAATTGGAGCCGGGATTGAAAACAGTGTGGTGTTGTGCTTTTATCAGTTTGCAATTTGTAGCATTTCCCGTTTATTGGTGGATTTATATACGAAAAGAATAAAAAATTGCAACCAATGAACAACTTGATTAGTGTTAAGTGTAAAAGGACAAAATAAAAAGGAGAATTCACATTTTATGAAAAGAAAAAATCTAGTGAGAGTATCAGCAACGATGCTTGCAATGGTTATGGCTGTTGCGCCTATGGCGGGCTGTAGAGGGAACAATGCTACGTCTGCACCGGTAACGGCACCGCAGGCATCTTCCGAAGGTAATGCCACAATTGAGACAGATATGGATTTGATGGACTATCTTTCAACAAATTATGCATCTTCCCAATTGCCGGAAGATTATAATCAGCCCATGTTAAATCTGCCTGCAGATTATGTTTTTGAGTTTGAGTGTTGTGAAGAAGCGGGGATGATGGCACATGAAGCATTTAAAGTGTATAACAGTCCGGATTATGCCAATGTAGGCGGAATGGATTTTAACTGGAATACTTATGATAACGGTAAAATTAGTGTGGCACCGTATGGCGCATTGTATTTAAGCAAAGACGGTTCTAACAATATTCATGACGGAACCTGGGGTTCTATGAGCGAGTTATATTTGGTGCAGTACATTGACTTGGAAACCGGTGAAGAACTGGAACGTCCTGTTGTAACACCTTTTACGATAGAACACGATTTGCAGGCACCCGTAGTTACTCAGAGCGTGGATGAGAACAATTGCTATATGTTGTCTTGGCAGGAAGTACCCGGTGCCGTAGAATACAGAGTGTATGAGCATTTTATGGACTATGGTTATACGGTAGAATGCGTTACTACCGAAACTTCCGTATCGGCCGATGAATTTGAAAGTCAGAAGGAAATGGATGAATATTCACAATTGATTATGCAGGATTTCCAAGATGCAGGTTATTCCGGAGATGCGGTTACATTGGATGGCGTAGAATTTATGAATTACGCCTTAAAATATAATGATGAAATGGAAGACGGTTATTTCCTTGTAGTTGCAGTTGGTGAAGACGGCGAACAGTCCGGAACAAGTAATCTTGTAGACGTGCGCGACATTGCAATGAAACTTCCCTATCGAATTGCAGATTCAAACATTCAAGTAGATATTGCATCAGTGGAAGATATTCCCACTTATGTAGATGTGGAAATGGCAGACGGTTCCATTCAGCAGATGGTAATCGATTATCACGGTGCGCAGACTTATATTTATCCTGACGATGAGTATAAAATGAGTATCAAAGCACATGTTGCAAATACCTTATTTGATAAATTTTTTATCACATTATATGGTATGACTCATGAAGATGTAATGGAGGAAAGTAATGTAATTACAGAGAGACAGGATGAAATTTTAGGTAAAATCAGCAGTTCACCGGATCCTCAAGTAAATATAAGTTATAACGAAGATGAGGAATTAGCAGAGGCTATTGATGCATTCCGCGAAGAAATATCGGAAGATGGTGTTTTGACAGGAGATGAGACTGCATCAGAAGAATCTTCTGAAGAAGAGTCGGAAGAACCTTCTGAAGAAGAGTCGGAAGAACCTTCTGAAGAAGAGTCAGAAGAACCTTCTGAAGAAGAGTCAGAAGAGCCTTCCGAAGAAGAGTCGGAAGAGCCTTCCGAAGAAGAATCGGAAGAGCCTACAGAAGTTGCATCTGAAGATGAGTCAGAACCTGCGCCTGAGGTATCAACTGACGATATGAGCAAGCCGGTTCAGTTAATGAATGAATTAGCAGGTCCTGTAAAAGCTAATATTGAAGCCTTGGGAAGTGACAAAGTTGGCGAGATGATTTTTGCATGCAATGATATGCAGGCATGGATGGCGATGTGTTTGATTGCACAGAGTGAAGTAATCCCTGTTCCTATGGAAGTATTCCCGGATGCGGCAAATCTTGAATATACAGCAGCATTGTTTATTGAAGCATACCGCCAGAATCCTATTTGCGGTGTTTTGACAGAGGTAAATTATTCACCCGAATATCAGGCAATTCTGGTAAAATATGCAGAAACACCCGATGTCCGATTTGCAAAAGCAAAAGAAGAATTAGAAGCAGCATATGCAATCAGAGATGAAATTATTACAGACGGAATGTCTGATTATGACAAAGTCCTTGCAATTAACGATTACTTTAGAATGAATGCATCTTATGATTATGATTCTACGGCTACCGGAGATGTAGATGATTCTTTGTTGACGGAACAGTTTATTGACTCTCATTCACCCCACGGCATTCTTTGTAACAACTATGGTGTGTGCGAGAGTTATTCAGAAGCATTTATAATGGTAGCACGTATTTCCGGTTTGGATGCTGTTTGTGAAATTGGTGCACTTTACGGTGGGCCACACGAATGGAATCGTGTTAAAATTGATGACAGCTGGTGCGTTCTCGACGTCACAAACAACGATATTGACATTTTTACCAATGCGTTGTGTAATGTAAGCGATGAGCAGATTAAGGGAATTTTGGTTCCGGACAATACTGCACTTCTGAATTCTTCCTACTATGCAGCAAATGATGATACCAAAGAATACTATTATATGAACGGATGGGCAGTGGATGATTTATCCGATGCCGATGAAATCCTTGCAGAGCAGCTTGAAACTTCAGATTGCGCAGTTATTCGTATTCCTGCGGATGTAAGCAAGAGTGAGTTGGAAGATGTATTAAAGGATTTGGTATACGATCACGAAGTAAATTACGCGAATGCAGGTGCCAAGATGAATCTGCTTTGTGTAATGAAGTAAGAAACGCTTAGATAAGGGCAGTAAGAATGCCGCAATAATCGAAACGGTTATTGCGGTGTTTTTTTGCTATTAGTACAAGGGGGAGAAAATAAGCAAAGAGAAAATAAAATAAAAAGGAAAGTGCGTATGAGGATATTTGTCGTAAATGAAGTCTGCGACAACGCTGATATTCAAGCACGTCTTTTACAGTCGGATTTGGCTGTGGCGGGGGAGTACGAACATTTTGACGAGGCGTTGGCTGATGCGCAGGCACTTACTGAAGATAAAATATCCGTAATTATTGTAAATACCGTAAAAGAAGAACAGAGTGAAGAGCATCTGTTAAAAGTACAGACCTTCGGAAATTTTGAAGTTTTTTATAGGGGAGTACCAATATCCTTTGGCCGTTCCAAAGCAAAAGAATTGCTGGCGTATTTGATTGACAGGCGCGGGGCAGCGGTTACTACGGCAGAGGCCTGTGCGGTGTTGTGGGAAGACAAAGAATATAATTTTTCCTTACAACGACAGTTTCAAACCATTGTATCAGACCTTATGAAAAGCCTTAAAAAGCACAAATGCGACCGTTTTATCCGAAGAAGGCGGAATTGTCTGGCAATAGACGTTGCGGGGCTGGATTGTGACTTTTACAAGCTTATGGCAGGGGACAAGCTGATTGCCAAGCAATATAACGGTGAATATATGAGCAATTACAGCTGGGCGGAAACAACAGCGGGGTTTTTATGTCGATTTTTATAAAATCTTGTTGTTTGGTGTAGAAATGGTGTAGTCAGTGTTGTATAGTTAAAAATACATTAGCGATAATGTAAGTGCCAAAGAGCACAGGAGAGTACGAAAGAGCCGGCGAAAGATACCGTAAGAGGAAACGTAAGGTACGAAAGATGAAAGAATACCTGACATACATGAGATGAATGGTTACAAGAAATACCATGATTCCCCCCGAAATATACATAAGATAAACGAAAGACAGGTATTAATGTAATACCTGTCTTTTTGCTGTAAATATGAAGTTTTCTGTCCGGACAATGAGTTGTTCTTTCAGAAATTAAATATCTTCAACCTGTTGCATCATTTCCGGCGGGAACTTGGGATAAATCTGATTCTTGATTTCCTGCATTTTAGAGTCCATATCTGCAATTGTGGTAGCACATTCCAGAAGTTGTGCACTGATGGAAGCACTGTCAATCTGCGGTAAGTCTTTCTTGTATTTCAGTTCGTGTTCAAGACTTGCCCAGAAGTCCATAGCGATGGTACGAAGCTGTACTTCTACCTTAAGAAATTCCTTTCCTTCAGAGAAGAATACCGGAATTTCCACAATCATATGATAACTGCGATAGCCGTTGGGCTTGGGTTCGCGGATATAGTCTTTGTAACTGATTAATTTGATATCATCTTGTTTCAATAGCATATCGGCAATTTCATAGATATCGTCTACGAAGTCGCAGATAACACGGACGCCGGCCACGTCATTTAATTCGTTCTGCATATTTTCCAAGGTAAAAGCAAGACCCTTGCGCTGAAGCTTATCAATAATACTTTTGGGATTTTTGATACGTGACTTAATGGCGTGAATCGGATTTCTTTTACTCTTAATGGAAAGTTCTTCGTTTAAAACTTCGAATTTGGTACGTACTTCTTTAATTGCGCAACCGTATTTGGTCACCAGCTGCTGGAATTGTTCCATGGAATTTGCCATGGCTTCCTGCACAGCGTATTGTTGAAATTGTTCGTATAAAAAGATTTTATCGTCCTGTTGCATAATATTGTCCCCCTAAAAATGTTTTACCCACACAAAATATTCCGAAAAAATAATATAAATTTATAATCACTTAATTGTTTTCAAGATTTTGGTAAATTTTGTATAATTCATAAGCAAAATCCACATACTGTTCACTACAGGGATACCGTAAAAAGCGCGGATCCAAATCCATTACCCTGACGCGGTCCAAGGCGTCGGCATCTTTCAGCATTTTTGCAATGGACAGTGCGCGTTGTTTGTCGTATATTCCGAAATTACGGATGGTATCTTCCATAAGCACGTCATTGATAGAATGGGCATAGATGGCTGCCTGTACAAATGCCAAATCTTCGGCATCTATGGAAATGACGTCCGGCAATTTCTCGCTGGAGCGTTTGCCGTGATCATCGTCCAGGGAATCATCGATTCGCCCAATGTCATGGTAAGAGCACGCAAGGAGCAGTAAACGGGTGTCTTCTTCGGAGCAATGGTTCTGCATTGCAATCAGTCCGCCAAAGAGGAGTACTCGTTCGATATGCCCGATGCCGTGTATATGACTTTGATATAAACTATCTTTTTTTAGCGCTTTTACATAATATTCAAAAACCGGAAATAAATTCCAGTTTTTTAACTCCTGGAGTTCTTTTTCAATCGGTGAAGAGTCCTGATTCAGTAAAGTAAGCAATACAGATTCCATACATTACCTTCTTTCTTCTTATGAGCTGTTAAACAGTCATTTTATATGAATTTATTATAGCACATAATGCCGGTAAAAGAAACCAACGAATCGTGAAATAATTGTTAATACATTGCGAACAAAAGGTGTGTCCGGACTGTGTATGGAGGTTGACTTTTCAGTACAGATTGTTATACTAAAAGGTGGTGTTTTAGGACAAGGAGAGGAGTGTTAAGATGCTTGAATTAAGAAATGTATCCTACAGTGTGGAAGAGAACAATACACAGAAGGAAATTATCAAAAATATAAATGTAACCATTAACGATGGATTCGTGGCAATTACAGGCCCCAACGGCGGCGGTAAATCCACGATGGCCAAATTGATTGCCGGTATTATTAAGCCTACTTCAGGACAGATTCTTCTGGACGGAGTGGATATTACGGATGTATCCATTACCGACAGAGCCAAGATGGGCATCAGCTTTGCATTCCAGCAGCCGGTGCGTTTTAAGGGAATTACCGTAAAAGATTTGATCACCTTGGCAGCAGGCAAGAAGATTACCGTTACGGAGGCTTGTAAGTACTTATCGGAAGTAGGGCTTTGTGCCAAGGAATATATTAACCGTGAAGTAAATGCCAGTCTTTCCGGCGGTGAGTTAAAAAGAATTGAAATCGCTATGATTATGGCCCGCGGAACCAAGGTTTCCGTATTCGATGAGCCCGAGGCCGGTATCGACCTTTGGAGCTTCAAGAATTTGATTCAGGTATTTGAAAATATGCATGCCAAAATGGGCGGTTCCATCATCATTATTTCGCATCAGGAACGTATTTTAAATATTGCCGACGAGATTATTGTATTGGCAAACGGCGAAGTGTCTGCCCAGGGTAAAAAAGATGATGTTTTACCGGGACTTTTGTACGGAGACGTAGGATGTAAAACACTTCTTGATAAAATGGAGCAGTAAAAGAAATTTGACAGCATAAAATATGCGGAAAGCAGGATAAAATGGACGCAATTCAGAAGAATTTATTAGAGCAGGTGGCTGACCTTCACGAGATTCCCACCGGTGCGTACAACATTCGTACCAACGGCGGTCTGGCAGGGCGCAACACAACTGCAAATATAGATATTATTACAAAAGAGGACAAGCCCGGAATTGATATTATCATCAAGTCCGGAACCAAGAAAGAAAGCCTTCATATTCCCGTTCTTTTGACACAGAGCGGTATCAAGGAATCTGTATACAATGATTTTATCATCGGAGAAGACTGTGACGTTACCATTATCGCAGGTTGCGGTATTCACAACGGCGGTAAAGAAGGTTCTGAGCACAGCGGTATCCACAGCTTTGTTGTGGGCAAAAATTCCAAGGTGAAGTATGTGGAGAAACATTACGGAAGCGGTGAAGGCACCGGTGAGCGTGTGATGAACCCCACAACCATTATTGAGTTAAAAGAAGGCGCGTACCTTGAAATGGATACCGTCCAGATTAAGGGCGTGGATTCAACCAAGAGAACTACAAAAGCGACTTTGGGCGACAACGCTACGCTTGTAATCAAAGAGAAAATCATGACTCACGGTAAGCAGACCGCAGAGACTGATTTTGAGGTAAATTTGGATGGCGAGAATTCAGGTGCAAACGTAATTTCGCGTTCGGTTGCCAAGGATGATTCGTATCAGTTGTTTTTATCCAAAATCAACGGTAATAACAAGTGCCACGGTCATACAGAGTGTGATGCAATTATTATGGATAAAGCATGCGTGCGTGCGGTTCCTGAAATTACGGCAAACCACATTGATGCAAGCTTAATTCACGAGGCTGCCATCGGTAAAATCGCCGGCGAGCAGTTGATTAAGTTGATGACCTTAGGTCTTACGGAAGCAGAGGCGGAAGCCCAGATTGTCAGCGGTTTCTTGAAGTAGGAGAGCTTATGAAAAAGGGAATGCAAGGTTTACTGCTTGTTTTGCTTGTGGCTGTTGTTTTTACCGGTTGTAAAAATAACGAAGTGCCGGAAGAAAGTATCTCTGAGAGCATGGAACCTTCGGAAGAAACAACGTCGGAGGATAAGATGTTGACGGTTTTTGGTGAGATTGACCAAGATGAATTAGTGGAAAAACTAAAGCCTTCCATTGTGCGGGTTGAAGCGGATGCCACGGATGAATCGGGAACTGCGATTACCTTAGGCGGAAGCGGTGTGGTCATCGATATTACGGATTCGTATGTTGATATTGTAACCGCAAGTCATGTGGTGGAGCAGACGGCCAAGCCGTTGGTGTGCTTTTATGGAGGCAGTACTGCATACGGCAGTGTGTTGGCGTACGGAAAGTACAATGATGTGGCTTTTATCCGCGTGGCAGTTGCCGATATGCCGGAAGGTGTTATGGAAGTGATAAAAGAAGCCTATATTGCCGACAATGATGCTTATTCGGAGCTTATAGCAGGCGAAAATGTATATATGCTTGGTTCTTCCGTCCGGGTTGCGGAAGATGTGGTAGAGGGCACCATCAAAGAGAAGGACGTGTTTGTTGCCTTGTTCCAGAATGATATGCTGGTATGCGACGGAGCGGTTACGGACGGTATGTCAGGTGGCGGTACTTTCGATGCTAAGGGCAAGCTTATCGGCGTTCTTGTAGGAACCAATGATGTTGACGCCGTAAATGTGGCAATTACGGATGCCATGGCAGAGTATCGCAGTATTTCCTACTAAAGTTGGTTCATCAGAATAAAAAAGTATTTTACGCATTTTGCGCACAAATAAATCAAAGTCAAAGAAAGGAAGAAGATAAAATGACTAAGATTGATATTGTTTCCGGTTTCTTAGGCGCCGGAAAAACCACTTTTATACAGAAAATGTTAAAAGATGTTTTACATAAGGAGAAGGTTGTTTTAATTGAAAACGAATTTGGTGAAATCGGTATCGATGGCGGTTTCTTAAAAGAAGCCGGCGTAGAAATCCGCGAAATGAATTCAGGCTGTATTTGTTGTTCATTGGTAGGTGATTTCGGCACTGCGCTGAAAGAAGTAATTGCAACATATACTCCGGAGCGTGTTTTGATTGAGCCTTCAGGTGTTGGTAAATTATCGGATGTTATCAAAGCTGTGGCTGACTTGAATCAGGATGCGGAAATGGCAGATGTGAAGTTGAATTCGGCCGTTGCGGTAGTAGACGTTTCTAAGTGTAAAATGTACATCAAGAACTTTGGCGAGTTTTTTATTAACCAGATTGAAAACGCAGGCACCATTGTGTTAAGCCGTACACAGAATGTCAGCGAAGATAAGGTGCAGACTGCAATAGAACTTTTAAGACAGCATAATGAAAAGGCGACGATTATTACAACACCTTGGGACAGCATAGACGGTGCAAAGATCCTTGAAACGATGGAAGCGGGTAAGTCTTTGGAAGAAGAATTGATGGAAGAGATGAAGAAGCATCATCATGAACATCACCACCATGACCATGGCGAGGATTGCGATTGCGGATGCCACGAGCATCATCATGAGCACCATCATCATGACCATGATGAAGACTGTGACTGCGGATGCCACGACCATCATCATGAGCACCATCATCACGACCATGATGAAGATTGTGACTGCGGATGCCACGATCACGAGCATCATGACCACGACCATCATGAACACCACGAACATGACCATCATGAGGGCCATGAACATCACCACCATGACCACGATCATCACGAGCACCATCACCACGACCATGGCGAAGAATGTACTTGCGGATGTCATGATCATGACGGACATCATCATCACCATCATGCGGATGAAGTGTTTGCAAGCTGGGGCTTTGAAACACCCAAGAGCTATACCAAGGATGAAATTGCAGACATCTTAGATGCATTGGAAGACGCAGGAAAGTATGGATTTGTATTACGTGCCAAGGGTATGGTTCCCGATAAAGACGGCGGATTCATTTATTTTGACTATGTGCCCGATGAGAAGAATATCCGTAACGGTTCACCGGAAGTTACCGGTAAAATCTGCGTAATCGGTAGCAAGATTTCAGAAGACAATCTGAAAGCATTATTTGGAGTGTAAGCAGTTATTTCTAAACGGAAATAGTGTAAATCACTTTAGAACGGAGAATAGAAATGAAAGCAGTATATATTATTAACGGTTTTTTGGAGAGCGGTAAAACAGAATTCATTCAGTTTACCATGCAACAGCCTTATTTTAAAAGCAAAGAAAAGACCTTACTTTTACTTTGTGAAGAAGGCGAGTTGGAATATGATGAGGCCCTTTTAAAAGAAACTAATACCGTAATGGAGATTATTGAACGCAAGGAAGATTTTAATTCGTCCAAATTGATGGAGCTTGAGAAGAAGCACAGACCGGGACGTATTATCATTGAATACAACGGTATGTGGCCTTACAAGGATTTGAAGTTCCCTTGGCACTGGAAAATCGGTCAGCAGATTACCATCATCAACGCCCAAACCTTCCCGATGTATTACACCAATATGCGCGGAATGATTGGCGATATGGTGCGTAAGTCGGAGTTAATTATTTTTAACCGATGCGATGGATTGACCAAGGAACTTCCTACGTATAAAAGAAATATGATGGCATTAAACCGTGAGGCAGAAATAGTATTTGAAGATAAAGACGGTGAAGTAACGGCGACTATGGAAGAAGAGCTTCCGTATGACGTGAAGGCAGACCATATTGATCTGACCGATGAGACCTATGGTATTTGGTTCTTTGATATGCTGGATATGCCGGAACGTTATGAAGGCAAGACTGTAAGCTTTCTTGCAACTACGGTTCGTCCGAACGGTTTTCCGAAAGGGCATTTTGTGCCCGGCAGACAGGCGATGACTTGTTGCGCGGATGATATCGCCTTCCTTGGCTTTGTAGCGAAGTGGAAGGGTGCTGAAAACTTTGAGAACGGTACCTGGGTAAAGGTTACTGCGGTTGTGAAGTTTGAATACTGGGCTGATTATAACGGAAACGGACCTGTGTTATATGCAACAGAGGTAGAACCGGCTAAGGCACCGAAGGAAGAAATAATTAATTTGGTATAAAATAGTTAAGTAAAAAATAGCGTGTGAATTTATATCCAAATAGGATAAATGTTTCACACGCTTTTATTTTGTTTATATCAAAGTTTAATGCAACTATGTCGTTCTATCAATTTGTGCGGAACAATAATTTTAGTTGCAAGAAGATTAGGATTTTCAATATGATTGATGACCTGTGATGCTGCTTCTATCCCTAACTGAATCGAATTGATATCAATAGATGTCAGTGGCGGAGAAGTTAATCTTGCAAATAATGAATTATTGAATGAAATGATAGATAAATCTTTGGGAATAACCAAATTCTTTTCTATGCAGGCACGTTCTAAAGCTACTGCAAATAAGTCATCGCTGACTAAAATGGCAGTGGGACGGTTCTTTTTGCTTAAAAGATTATGTACAGCTACAGAATTTTCTTCCGGAATAAAGGGAAGTTCAATAATATTTTCTTTTTCTACTTCAATTTTATGATTTAACAATGCAAGCTGATAGCCGGATTTGCGGTCTGCAGAAAACATCAAATTACTGTCGTTTCCTAAATAAGCGATATTTGTATGTCCTAAATTAATTAAGTACTCTGTAGCTTCCTGAGCTGCTAATACATTATCATTATCGACATATACAGTCTGATTGGCAAAACGATAAGCCTTACCGATGACAACATAAAGAACTCCTTCGTTATAAAGATAATCAATAATCGGATCATCTTGCTTGGAATATGTAACAATAAAACCATCTACTTTATTGTTTTTTACCATATATTCTAATACACGCAGAATTTCTTCGTCATCCCGGCCGGTAATAACAGTATTCATATAATGATGTTGATTACAAAATTGGCTTACACCACGGATAACTTCCAAATGAAAAGCGTTTTCAAAGGATTCCTTCGGTGAGGGCGGTAAAATAATGCCGATAGTTCTGTTCACGGTTTCTTCAGCGGGAAGGTTTGGTTCATATCCTAATTGTTCCATAGCTTTGCGTACGCGTTCTTTTGTTTCTTTACTGATGGAAGGATTATCCTTGCAGACGCGAGATGCTGTAGAAGGGGATACTCCTGCTAAAGTGGCAACGTCTTTTAATGTAACTGACATATTG
>JAGAQZ010000014.1 GCA_017622505.1 Lachnospiraceae bacterium | reverse complement strand
TTGAAAATCAATTCTTCCGTTGCTAATTTTACCCATTTTAGGCTATAATATAAAACAGTGAAAGATTAAGAAAGGAGCGACGTTTCGACGTCTGATTTTAAAATATGGAAAATAAAAATGTTTGGACTACTTACAATAAGCGTCAGTTAAAGGAATTGGAAACTTTAAATGCGGATTATATGCAGTTTTTGACCGAGTGCAAAACAGAGCGCGAGTGTGTGGATTACATTGTAACCGAAATCGAAGATCAGGGTTATGTGGAACTCGGCAAATTAATTAAGGAAAACAAAACTTTACAGCCCGGCGATAAGATTTACACCGTAAATATGAATAAGTCTTTGATTATGATGCACATCGGCAAAACGCCTTTGGAAGAGGGTATCAACATTCTTGGCGCGCATATCGATTCACCCCGTATTGACATTAAGCAGAATCCTTTGTATGAAGACGGTGGTTTGGCTTATTTGGATACCCATTACTACGGCGGTATCAAGAAGTATCAGTGGGTAACCATTCCTTTGGCTTTGCACGGCGTGGTAGTTAAGAAGGATGGCACAACCATTTTAATTAATGTGGGTGATAAAGAAGGCGACCCTGTATTTTTTATCTCAGATTTATTGATTCACTTGTCTGCAGAGCAGCTTGAAAAGAAGGCTGCGAAGGTAATCGAGGGCGAGGCTTTGGATATTGTAATCGGAAGCAGACCTTACGTAGACGAAGACAAGAAGAAAAAAGACAAAGAAGATAAGGCAGAGAAAGAAGCCGTAAAGAAGAGCATTTTAAAAATCTTAAAAGATTATTATGATATGGAAGAAGAAGACTTCCTTTCCGCAGAATTGGAAGTGGTTCCTGCCGGAAAAGCATACGAGGCAGGTTTTGACCGCAGTATGATTATGGCATACGGCCAGGACGACAGGGTGTGCGCATTCCCTTCTTACCGCGCAATGTTTGCAGTGGAAGAGTTGGAGAAGACCGCTTGCTGTATTTTAGTAGATAAGGAAGAAATTGGTAGTGTCGGTGCGACCGGTATGCAGTCTATGTTCTTTGAAAACACTATGGCAGAAGTGATGAATCTTTGCGGAGATTACAATGAATTGAAACTTCGCAGATGTTTGGCAAATTCCAATATGCTTTCTTCTGACGTAAGTTCTGCTTTTGATCCTTCTTATGCATCAAGCTTTGATAAAAAGAACGTGGCTTATTTAGGAAAAGGTATGGTGCTTTGTAAGTTTACAGGTGCCAGAGGAAAGTCCGGTTCCAATGATGCCAATGCGGAGTATTTAGGTAAGCTTCGCGGTATTTTTGATAAGGATAAGGTTGCTTTCCAGCTTGCAGAGCTTGGTAAAGTTGATTTGGGCGGTGGCGGAACCATCGCATACATTCTTGCAAAGTATGGTATGAATGTCATCGACTGTGGCGTGGCTGTGCTTAATATGCATGCGCCTTACGAAGTAACCAGCAAAGCTGACGTGTATGAGACTTACAGAGGATATATCAGTTTCATTAAGAATGCGTAAATAGATATTAATAATGCAGAGCAAGCCCCGGACATTTTGTCGGGGCTTGTTTTTTTATAATCTCAATGCTAGAATAATAAAGCATTTTGCAAATAATCTTTTTACTATATATAAAAGAAGGAAATAATTATGACACAACTGACCAAATCAGACTTTTATTTCGATTTACCCGAAGAGCTAATTGCACAGGATCCGCTTCTTGACAGAAGTTCTTCGCGACTTCTTACATTAAATAAGAACAACGGAAATTTTGAGCATCATATTTTTAAGGATATCGTAGATTACTTAAATCCCGGCGATTGTTTGGTGCTTAACAATACGAAGGTAATTCCTGCCCGACTTTTTGGTGTAAAAGAAGAGACCGGCGCGGTCGTGGAGTTTCTTCTTTTAAAAAGAAAAGAAAACGATGTGTGGGAGACTTTGGTAAAACCCGGCAAAAAGGCCCGCCCCGGAATGCGTTTCTCGTTCGGAGACGGACAACTTAAGTGCGAGATTGTCGGACTTGCGGAAGAGGGTAAGCGTTTAGTGCATTTTGAGTATGAAGGAATTTGGGAAGAGATTCTTGATACCTTGGGCGAGATGCCTTTGCCACCGTATATTACTCACAAATTAGAAGATAAAAATCGTTATCAGACAGTTTATGCCAAATACGAAGGTTCTGCTGCAGCGCCTACTGCGGGATTGCATTTTACGAATGAGTTACTGAAACAGATTGCGGATAAAGGCGTAGATGTGGCATATGTAACCTTGCATGTAGGGCTTGGTACGTTCCGCCCGGTAAAAGAAGATAATATTTTAGAGCACCACATGCATTCGGAATATTATGAAATTACAGAAGAGGCTGCAGATAAAATCAATGCCTGTAAAGAGCGTGGCGGAAGAGTGGTATGCGTTGGCACCACAAGTTGTCGAACCGTGGAAAGTGCGGCGGATGAAAACGGTAGATTAAAAGCCTGCTGTAATAATACGGAGATTTTTATTTATCCCGGATATAAGTTTAAAATCCTAGATGCCTTAATTACCAACTTCCATTTACCGGAATCCACATTGATTATGTTGGTGTCTGCTTTGGCAGGGCGAGAGAATGTTCTTGCAGCGTACGAAGAGGCAATTAAGGAGAGATATCGTTTCTTCTCATTCGGAGATGCAATGTATGTAGGAAATAATGTCTAATAAAAATAGTTGTTTTGAAGATAATTTGGGCATATTTATCATCGACAAAAATCGTTTAAAAAAAACTAAAAATATTTTCAAAAAAGCTGTTGACATTTCTTTTTATTAGTGTTATTCTAACAAAGCTGTCGCGAACAAAGCACAAAAATCGACAGCAAAGAACCTTGACAAATAAACAGCAATCCAACCCTGAAAATTCAAGTAAGCAATGAGCAGTGCCGGGATGGAAGGCAGGAAGCAAATTGTGCTTGCACAAATTTGCTGAGTGACTTACAGACCGATAGGGCGAATGCCCGTGACGAAATAAGTGCGAAGCACTTATGAGTTCCACTGCGAATGCTAAGAGAACAATTCAGAGAAAGAAACCTAAACAAAGTAAAACGGAAAAATTAGCTAGATGTTGATTTTGAACGGAT
>JAGAQZ010000098.1 GCA_017622505.1 Lachnospiraceae bacterium | reverse complement strand
GATTCCGACGGTAATTTAGTGCCCGCAGTAGCAAGTGGTGTGGAAATTTCAGAAGACGGACTGACCTATACCTTTACGGTTAAGGAAGGTGTGAAGTTCCATAACGGAAATTTAGTTACGGCGGAGGATATCAAATATTCAATTGAAAAATTCGCCGATATTGAGGGTGGTGAGCCTTCGATAGCGGCGTTTTCTAATATTGAGGCTGTAGAAATTACGGAAGATGGTGCGGTAGCTATTAAGCTTGCCCAGCCGGACAGTGATTTTCTTACAATGCTGTCTACCATTGAGGCGGCAATTATCCCTGCGGATAACGCAGATCCGGATGCAAATGCCATTGGTACCGGCCCTTATAAGTATGTATCACGTTCCCCTTTGACCAATGTAAAAATGGAACGTTTCGATGATTACTGGGGTGAAAAGGCCCATATTGAAAAGGTTACTTTTAAAATTTGTGCAAATGCGGATACCATTGCCATGGAATTAAACGGTGGTTCCATCGATATGTTCTCAAGATTGACCACTGCCCAGATGGCAGAGCTTGATATGGAAAAATACAATGTGTTGGAAGGCAATATGAACCTTGTACAGGCTTTGTATTTGAACAATGATTTTGAGCCTTTTAGCGATGTGCGCGTGCGTCAGGCACTTTGCTATGCAGTAAACCGCGAAGAAGTATTGGATTTCGTATCAGATGGTAAGGGAACCATTATCGGAACAAGTATGATTCCGGCATTCGGCAAATATTATGATGAAAGTCTTGCGGAGTTGTACCCTTATGACGTGCAGAAGGCCAAAGACCTTTTGGCAGAGGCAGGCTATGGGGACGGATTTACTTTTACAATTACAGTGCCGTCGAACTATCAGCAGCATGTGGATACTGCCCAGGTTGTGGCAGAACAGTTAAAAGATGTAAATATTACTGCGGAAATCCAGTTGGTTGACTGGAATACCTGGTTGAGCGAAACTTACAGTAACCGTAATTATGAAGCAACCGTAATAGGTGTAGATGCGCCACAGCTTACGGCTACGGCATTTTTGGACCGCTTCGTAAGTACTGCAGGAGATAACTTCGTAAATTATGCAAATGCGGATTATGACGTGGCTTTTGCAAATGCCATGGCAACTACGGACGAAGCGCAGAAGGTTGTGTATTTTAAGGAATGTGAGACCTACCTTGCAAAAGACGCGGCCAATGTATACATTCAGGACTTGCCTGAGTTCACCGCATTGAATAAGAAGTACGCCGGATATGAATTTTATCCGATGTACGTAATGGATGTATCTAAGATTTATATTGTAGAGACATCTGCAGAGTAAGATTTAGAAGAGTTTATTTAAAATTCTCGGATTTGGGAATGTACTGAATTAATTTGTGTGAATATTCATATTCCATAAAGGACCGTTTAAGAACGTCGGCACTTAACGAGTGCAAATGAAATGTAGCACGAGTTTAGTACCGCTACGCTTCTTAACCGAGTGAGAACGTGTCCTGTTGGAATATAATATTCACATAATTAGAAATTATAGTGCAAATCCGAGAATTTGATGAAAGAAAGGAGACCCAAGATGGCAAAGTACATGTTGAAGAAAATTTTAATGCTTGTACTGACCCTTCTTGCGGTCTCTTTTGTGGTGTTTGCGGCCTTTTCCATTTTGCCCGGGGACCCTGCGCTACAGAAACTGGGCACGGAAGCAACACCGGAGAAACTGGAAGCCATGCGAGAGCAGATGGGCTTAAATGATCCTTTTATGGTCAGATACGGTAAGTGGTTATTGGGTATGCTTACCTTTGACTTCGGGAAATCATATTCGTATTCTATGAGTGTTACGGATTTGATCGGAGATAAAATTTTTATCAATTTTACAATGTCGTCGTTAGCCCTTGTGATTGTGTGCGCAGTATCCATTCCGCTGGGAATTTATACGGCAAAACGCGTGGGTGGCGTGGTTGATAAAATTTTTATCGTAATCAATCAGTTGTTTATGTCTGTACCGCCGTTCCTACTGGGTCTTCTTCTGACCTTTGTATTTGGATTGACCTTCCGTTTGTTTACACCGGGAGGCTATATTGATTATCATGATAATTTTATAGGCTTTGTGGGGTATCTTATTTGTCCTGCCATCGCCATTGCTTTGCCGAAATGTGCCATGTGTATCCGCCTGCTAAAAGCGAATATTCTGGAAGAGGCGAAGAAGGATTATGCAAGGACGGCTTACAGCCGCGGAAACAGCACCACGAGTATGTTGTATCGCCATATTCTGCAGAATGCCATTATGCCTACGATTACTTTTATCGGAATGGTTGTGGCGGATATGATTGCGTCCGGCATTATCATCGAGCAGGTATTCGGTATTCCGGGCCTTGGAAGAAGCCTTTTATCGGCTATATCGACGCGAGACTATCCCGTGGTAATGGCAATTGTAATGCTGATTGCGGCAGGAATTGTAATCATCAGTACGGTGACGGATTTGATTTATGCCTGGGTAGACCCGAGAGTCAGGGTGACCGGAGATGAGGAGTAAAATGAAAAAAACAACCACCAACAAAAACTTCATCATCGGTTTCTGTATGGTGCTGGCAGTGCTTGTATTTGCATTGGCAGGTCTTGTTTTTGCGCCTTTCGACCCGGAGGAAATGGATGCTGCATCAAAACTTGCATCTCCTTCATTTAAGCATTTGTTTGGCTGTGATAATTTCGGCAGGGATATTTTAAGCCGCGTACAGCAGGGAACGCGAATGACCTTATTAATAGGACTTGGTTCTACAGCAATCGGTGCAGTAATAGGCACCATTTTAGGCGCGGTAATGGGGTATTTCGGAGGTCTTTTGGACGAAGGCTTGATGCGTGTGATTGATGTGTTGTTTGCAATTCCGAGCATTCTTTTGGCATTGATTTTTATCAGTCTTTTCGGTACGGGAACTTTCAATGTGATTCTTGCTTTGGGCTTTGCCATTGTGCCGAGTTTTGCAAAGATGGTTCGAACCGAATTTATGAAACAGAGAGAAATGGATTATGTCAAAGCTGCAAAACTGATGGGCGCGGGTCGAGGCAGAATTCTGTTTGTGCATATTTTACCCAATGTTATGCCCACGCTTTTAAACTGCGTTTTAATTTCTTTGAATAATGCGGTTTTGGCGGAAGCGGGTATGAGTTTCTTAGGGATAGGCGTGCAGCCGCCCCAGGCAAGCCTTGGTCGCATGCTTTCGGAGGCCCAGGGGCATTTGCAGACGGCGCCTTTTTATACCATATTCCCGGGCCTTGTGATGATTATTATGCTCCTTGGCTTCGGTCTTATGAGTGAGGGAGGAGGTTTGAAAGATGCTTTCCGTAGAAAATCTTAAGATTGAGTTTTACGACCATTCCCTGCCTGAGACTGCGGTGGATGACGTGACTTTTACTATGGGAGAAGGGGAGATTCTCGGAATCGTAGGCGAGTCCGGTTCGGGTAAAAGTTTGACGGCCCTTTCCATTGCGGGGCTTTTAAACCGAGGCGATATTACCAAATCGGGAGATATTGTTTTTAACGGTCTGAATCTCCTTCATTGTAAAAGAAGTGAATTGCGCAAACTGCAGGGCAAGGACATTGCTATGATTTTCCAGGAACCCATGACCTGCTTAAACCCTGTAAAAAAGATTGGCTGGCAGGTGGAAGAGGCCTTACGTGTTCATGGCGAAAAAGATAAAATCAAATTAAAAGAAGAGGCAATCAAGGCGTTAACAGATGCCGGACTGGAAGATGCCGAGAGAATTTATGCATCTTTTCCGCATCAGTTATCCGGCGGACAGAGACAGCGTGTGATGATTGCGGCGGCAATGATCAGTAAGCCGAAACTTTTGATTGCGGACGAGCCTACTACGGCTTTGGATGTAACGGTGCAGGCGCAGGTAATAGAACTGTTGCGAAGAATTAACCGTGAGAAGAAGACGTCCATTCTTTTTATTTCCCACGATTTAAGTCTTGTGCGTCAGTTGTGTCAGCGCGTACTTGTGATGAAGGACGGCAAAATTGTGGAACAGGGCGAGGCAGAAGATATTTTTGCAAACCCGCAGGAAGAATATACGAAGGAATTGATTATGGCGATACCGGTGGTGAAGAAACCGGATTGAGCCGAAGGCGGTGTTAAATTAAAACCGAAAAAAAGCGGAGAGAAGACGTAAGCAAAATTGAAAGCCGAATCGGTTTGAGAATAAAGAATTATAAGGCAAGAAAGGCGGTGTGAAGAAATGACAAGTGAATATGTATGCAACGTGCAGAATCTTTTCTTCACATACGGTGGAAAGAAGAACAAACCTACGCTGGAAGACGTCTCATTACAATTAAAAAAAGGCGAGATTTTGGGGCTTGTAGGCGAAAGTGGCAGCGGCAAGTCGACTCTTGCCAAGGTGATGACGGGACTTTTAAAAGAGGATTCCGGCACAGTGGAATGTGCGAAAACAGCGATGATTTTTCAAGACAGTTACAGTGCCTTAAATCCTGCAAAAACAGTGGAGTGGCTTTTACACGAAGTCCAGCGTTTACAGGGCGTCAAGGACAAAGAAACAAGGCAAAAAGAAATCCTTAAAATGCTGGATGCAGTGGAATTGGAAGAACAATACCTAAACCATTACCCGTCTGAATTATCCGGCGGACAGAGACAGCGCGTTATGATTGCCATGGCGCTTTTATCAAAGCCGGAGGTGCTGATTGCAGACGAACCTGTTTCGGCCCTGGACGTAACGGTGCAGAAACAGATTGTGTCGCTTTTAAAGCGTTTAAGCCATAAAAGAAATTTGGCCGTTCTTTTTATCTCACACGATTTGCGTACGGTTTATGAATTGTGTGACCGCGTAATTGTGATGAAAAACGGAAAAATAGTTGAAGAAGGCGCTAAGAATGCGTTATACTTTAATCCGAAAGAAGAGTATACAAAAGCATTGCTGACGAGTGCAGGAATAGATTGGGAGTAAACATGTTTAAAGCCATTTATCCGGACGAGTATCTGGATTCTACTTATGAAATTGATTTTGAACAATTGTATGAAGACGGGTACCGTGGTGTTATTTTTGATATCGATAATACGTTGGTTCCCCACGGGGCGCCGGCGGATGAGCGCAGCAAGAAACTTTTAAATTATTTGCGAGACCGTGGCTTTAAAATTGTTCTTTTATCCAATAATACCAAGACGAGAGTGGATATGTTCAATAAAGATCTGAATTTGGATTCCATTCCAAGAGGCGCAAAGCCTTTCTTAAAAGGTTATAAAAAAGCAATGCAGATTATGGGAACGTCCAAGGAGAATACCTTCTTTGTAGGCGACCAGCTTTTTACGGATGTGTGGGGTGCGAAACGTTTAGGGATACGGTCCATTCTGGTAAAACCCATCAATGCAAAGGAAGAAATTCAGATTGTTTTGAAGAGAAAACTGGAAAATATCGTCTTGAAAGAGTACGATGAAAATAAAAAAAATTAAAAAAAGCAAAAAAATGTTGAAATATGCTTGTTCTTATATTAAACTATTGATGAATTATTATGTTAAAAATTAGGAGGAAGAAACAATGATTTCTGCCGGCGATTTCAGAAACGGTATTACGATTGAATTAGACAGCAACGTTTTTCAGATTATTGAATTCCAGCATGTAAAGCCCGGAAAGGGTGCTGCGTTCGTTAGAACCAAGCTGAAAAACATTAAGAGTGGTGGTGTAGTTGAAAAGACTTTCAGACCTACCGAAAAATGTCCTCAGGCTCGTATCGACAGAAAAGAAATGCAGTATTTGTATTCTGATGGCGATATGTTCAACTTCATGGATGTAGAAACATACGATCAGATTTCCTTAACAAAGGATGAAATCGGTGATTCTTTGAAG
>JAGAQZ010000097.1 GCA_017622505.1 Lachnospiraceae bacterium | reverse complement strand
GTATTATTCGTTGGTACAAAGAAGCAGGCTCAGGATGCTGTTAAGACAGAAGCTGAACGTTGCGGTATGTACTATGTAAATGAAAGATGGTTAGGTGGTATGCTTACTAACTTCAAGACCATCCGTACAAGAATCGAAAGACTCAAAGAAATCGAAAGAATGGCTGAAGACGGTACATTCGATGTTTTACCTAAGAAGGAAGTTGCTAACTTAAAGAAAGAATGGGATAAGTTAGAGAAGAACCTTGGCGGTATTAAGAATATGACAAGAATTCCCGATGCAATCTTCGTAGTTGACCCTAAGAAGGAAAAGATTTGTGTTCAGGAAGCTCATACACTTGGTATTACTTTACTTGGTATTGCAGATACAAACTGCGATCCCGAAGAATTGGATTATGTAATTCCCGGTAACGACGATGCAATTCGTGCCGTTAAGCTTATCGTAGCTAAGATGGCAGATGCTATCATCGAAGCTAACCAGGGTGAAGTTATGACTGATGAAGTTGCTGAAGATGTAGTAGAAGAAGCAGCTGAAGAAGTTGCAGCAGACGCTGAATAATTAATCTGATTCAATAAGGAGGATAATAGAATGGCAACAATTACAGCAGCTATGGTAAAAGAATTGCGCGAAATGTCAGGCGCAGGTATGATGGATTGTAAGAAAGCACTTACAGAGTGTGATGGTAATATGGAAGCAGCTGTCGAAGCATTACGTAAAAGCGGTGCTATGAAGGCAGAAAAGAAAGCAAGCCGTATCGCAGCAGAAGGTATCTGCCGTATTGCTAAGGCAGAAGGTAAGGCCGTTGTTGTGGAAGTAAACTCAGAAACAGACTTCGTTGCAAAAAATGAAGTTTTCCAGACATTTGTTGAGAAGATTGCAGAACAGGTTGTTTCAACTGATGTAGCAGATGTTGACGCACTTCTTGCATCTACATGGATGGATGATACTTCTAAGACTGTAAATGATGCATTGGTTGAGAAGGTTGCTACCATTGGTGAAAAATTAAGCATCAGAAGATTTGAAAAGGTAGAAGCGCCTATCGTTGTTGGTTACCTTCACGGTGGCGGACGTATCGGCGTTATCGTTGGTGCAGAAGGTTCTAAGTCAGATGCAACAGAAGAAGCTCTTACTAACATTGCAATGCAGATTGCAGCAATGAACCCTCAGTATGCAAGCAGAGATGATATTTCAGCAGATGAATTGGCTAAATTAAGAGAAATCACTATTGACAGTGCATTAAATGATCCTGCATCTCTTCCTAAGCCTATTTTGAACAAGTTAATCGAAAAGGCTATGACAGAGAACCTTTGGAGTGATGAAGATAAGGCTATCTACGAAGAAAAGAAGAGCAATATGAACTTCTTATTTAACTTCCTTTCTAAGGAAGCAACTGCTACATTGGCACAGCTTGCTATGGCTGGCAAGGCAGACTATGTTGCAGATAAGATTTTCAGTGGACTTGTAGAAGGTCGTATTTCTAAGCAGGTAAAGGAAATCTGCTTAATGGATCAGACATACGTAAAAGCAGAAGACGGAAAGCAGACAGTTGCTCAGTACTTAAAGAGCGTTTCTGCTGACTTAAAGGTTGCTAAGTTTGTTCGTTTCGAAACCGGTGAAGGTATGGAAAAGAAAGAAGAAGACTTCGCAGCAGAAGTTGCTAAGCAGATGGCAGGGAACTAAGCATTGGTTACGAGCCACGCATAAGAAAAATAGAGGTCTGACGAGAGGTTACTCTCGTTCAGGCCTTTTATTTTTCTTATATGCGGCGACAGCCGCTTACGAAGTAAGTCGCGTAGCGACTTGCGAGTAAGCGTGGCTTGTAACGTATATTTATCGTGCGACGCACGTATACGAAGTAAGATGCGAAGCATCTTGCGAGTAAGCGCTTGTACTTTTTGTTGCGTAGCGACTTGCGAGTAAGCGTGGCTTGTAACGTATATTTATCGTGCGACGCACGTATACGAAGTAAGATGCGAAGCATCTTGCGAGTAAGCGCTTGTACTTTTTGTCGCGAAGCGACTTGCGAGTAAGCGTGGCTTGTAATGCATATTTATCTTGCGAGTAAGCGCTTGTGCCTACCACTTGGCAAATATATATTTTTATGATAAAAATATATAAGTATGAAACTTTTTATCGGAATAAAAACTCTAATATATGAAACACTTAAAAATAAGATAAAATGAGGAGAAAAATATGAAAAAATTAACAGTAGCATTATTATTGGTAACAATGTCACTTGCACTTGTGGGTTGCGGCAAAGAAGAAAGTCAGGAACCTGAAGTAAACACTTCAGAAGAGGTATCTGTAGAAGATTCTGTAGAGGTTTCTGAAGAAGAGTCCGAAACCACAGATGGTGAGACTTCAGATGATGCAGTTGTATCTGATAACGCATCAGTAGCTATTCTTACAGACGTATGGAATGCATTTGCAGAGGAAGAGAAGTTCCCTGCTATGGGTGGTGACTATACTACTATGGTAGACGGCGCACCCGGTGCATTTGATATTACTAAAACAGAAGATTTGGCTGCAATGCTTTATGTGCCTGCTGACTTAGCAGGACAGATTGATGAAGGGGCATCACTTTTACATGGAATGAACTTAAACACTTTCACAGGTGCTGCACTTCATTTAACAGATGCTGCAAATGCGGAAAGCTTTACAAATGCATTAAAAGAGAACATTCTCGGTACACAGTGGATGTGTGGTTTTCCTGATACTTTGGTAATTTATACCGTAAACGAAGAGTATGTGGTTTACGCGTTCGGTAACGTTGATGCGATTGCGACTTTTAAAGCCAAAGTAGCCGAAGTGTATGGTGATAACGCAGTTCTTGTTGCAGAAGAGAACCTTGCGGGTTAAAATAAAAAAGATAAGTTTATATTTTAAGTGAATATTAAAATGACATAAGCTTATATTCGTAGATTTTTTAAAAATATAATGTAGCAGAGGTGTAAAATGTTATTTTCCGGCATACCGTTTTTATATTATTTCTTACCGGTGGTTTTACTTCTTTACTTCATTGCGCCCAAATGCCTGAAAAATACGGTGTTGTTAATTGCCAGCTTGTTTTTCTATGCGTGGGGCGAACCTAAAATTGTATTGATTATGATAGCCTCAATCTTGGCAGGATATGTGTCCGGCCTCTTGATTGAGGCTTTTCGTCGTAAAAGAACTGCTAAAATTGTAATGATTATTTCGGTGGTTTTACAGTTGGGATGCCTTGTATATTTTAAGTATATGGACTTTTTTATCGGTAATTTTAACAAGGTATTCGGTACGGAGATTCCATTGTTAAAAATAGCCCTTCCGGTAGGAATCAGTTTCTATACGTTCCAGATTTTAAGCTATACTGTGGATATTTATCGCGGTGAAAAGGTACAAAAGAACCCGATTAATCTGGCAACCTATATTGCTATGTTTCCGCAGTTGATTGCGGGGCCGATTGTTCGTTATAAGGATATTGCGTCTGAGTTACCGGTACAAGGCGGATTGTGGTGGGGGAAAACAAGAAAGGATGATAATCCTGGGAAAGAAAAGTCTTCTATTGGACGCCGTTTTACAACAGAGGATGTGGCATCCGGTATCAGACGCTTTGTTTTTGGCCTTGCAAAGAAAGTGCTTCTTGCCAATCAACTGGGTGAATTGTGCGATATTTTCCGTATGTCGCAGGAAAAATCAGTGCTTTTTTATTGGATGTATGCAGTGGCCTTTGCTTTGCATATCTATTTTGATTTTTCGGGCTACAGTGATATGGCGATTGGACTGGGGCGGATTTTTGGTTTCCACTTTGTGGAGAACTTCAATTATCCATTTATTTCGGGTAGTGTGACGGAATTCTGGCGCCGTTGGCATATCTCATTGGGAAGCTGGTTCCGGGACTATGTTTATATTCCTTTGGGTGGAAACCGAGTTCCGAAATGGCGCTGGTTTATGAATATTTTCATTGTATGGATGCTGACGGGATTCTGGCACGGAGCCGCGTGGAATTTTATAATATGGGGATTGTTTTTTGCGGTACTTCTGGTGTTTGAGAAGTTGTGTTTCTTAAAAGTCCTTGAAAAACATAAAATACTCGGGCATTTTTATGTTATTCTCGCGGTTTTAATCAGTTTTGTGATTTTTAATGCAAGTGATATGGGTGGGGCATTTTCGGATATTGGCGGAATGTTTGGTTTTGCCAAGGTGCCCTTTGTAACAACTGAAACGCTGTATTATTTGCGCAGTTATGCAGTGATATTAACTTTGGCGTTAATCGGTTCCGCACCTTTTATCAAAAATACAGTGGTAAAACTTGCATCAAAGCCCGGATTCGGGAAGTATTTGGTAGTGGCAGAACCCTTGATTTTACTTGTGCTAATGCTTATTATGACGGCGTATCTTGTAGACGGTTCATTTAATCCGTTTTTGTATTTTAGATTTTAAGAAAGGAGGATGACTATGGAACAAAGAAGAAACAGAATTACAGTGATTACCATGGCAATCTTCCTGCTTACAGTCAGCCTGCTTTGCTGGTTTAAAGGTTCGGACAAATATTCCGAGGCAGAACGCCGGTATTTGAAAGATTTGCCTGAATTGTCTTGGAATACAGTGATGAACGGCAAATTCATGTCAGAATTTGAAAGCTATACCCAGGATCAGTTCCCCGGAAGAGATGCTTTGCGCGGTTTGAAAAGCGGTATGGCACTCTATGTTTTTGCAGGGATGGATAATAACGACTTATATTACAGGGACGGATATATCGGTAAAATTGAGTATCCCTATAAGCCGGAGGCAATTGCCCACGCAACCAAAGTTTTCACAAGTGTGGCGGACAAGTATTTAAAGGACACGGACTGTAAAGTCTATTACAGCATTATCCCGGATAAAGGATATTTTCTGGCAGAAGAAAACGGGTATCTTGCTATGGATTATGCTTTGCTGGAAGAAGAGTTCTGTGCCGGGATGGACGGAATGACTTATATTGATTTGTTTGATGTGATGGAATTGGATGATTTTTATCAGACGGATACCCATTGGAGGCAGGAAAAACTGCCGGAAGTGGCAGGGGTAATAGCCAATGCAATGGGGAAGGAATTAAATGCGGAGTATGAGTGCATTGCTTTGGATGAACCCTTTTATGGCGTGTATCACGGTCAATTGGCATTGCCGGTTGCAGGAGAGACCTTGTATTATTTGAACAATGAGGAATTGGTCGGGTGTTATGTTTATGATTATACCAATGCACAGGAGATTGCCATATATGATATGGATAAGGCAAATGGCGCTGATCCTTATGAAATATATTTATCAGGTCCTCTGTCTTTGATTACCATTGAGAATCCTTCCGCAGATACGGATGCGGAGTTAATTGTTTTCAGGGATTCGTTCGGAAGCAGTATCGTGCCTTTGTTGGTGGAAGAGTATGAGAAGATTACCTTGGTGGATATCCGCTATATTTACAGTGGTGTCCTGGGGAACTATATAGAGTTTGAAGACCAGGATGTTTTATTCCTGTACAGTACGCTGGTTTTAAATAATAGTGAAACTTTAAAGTAGTTTTAATAAAAAACTTTAAAATAGGGTTTTTTAAATGTTTGGTTTGTGGTAGAATGGATAAGGAATTGTTATAACATAGGTTAAGTATGTGTTATTGACGGTTTCAAATGATTTTAGTAACAAACACGAGGGAAATAATGGAACAACAGACAAGCGGCAATAGTAATTTGGAGTACCGCAAAAAAAGAGTCAAAAGAATTAAAAAGTTTCTGATTATTTCATTGGTGGTTTTATTACTGGTTCCGAATGTTTTATGTGCGGTCTTGATGGTTCAGGTTTTAAAAATCAATAAGACTTTAGAGGAAACGCAGGAGTCTCTGTGGGAACTTACCGTACAAATGGAAGATGCCAATGCTGCGGCAGTGGTAGAACAGGTTTTAAGTCCTGTACAGGTTCTGGATGAAGACATTAAGGCGGTTATTCCGGATGCACAAATGTATGAGGGCAAGAAACTGGTTTATTTAACTTTCGACGACGGACCCAGTGAGTATACCAATGAAATTTTGGATATTTTAAAAGAGTATGATGTAAAAGCGACATTTTTTGTGTTGGCCAAAGATGGATATGAAGAGGAATATCAGCGCATTATTGATGAGGGGCATACATTGGCGTTACATTCTTACACACATCAGTACAGTCAGATATATGACAGTCCTGAGGCTTTTCGCCAGGACATCAGACAACTTTCGGATTATTTGTATGAAATAACAGGTTACAGATGTGAGTTTTATCGTTTTCCGGGCGGAAGTTCCAATTCCATCATTCAGTTTGATAAAGATGAATGTTTTGATATTTTGGAAGAGGAAGGATTGGTTTATTTCGATTGGAATGTTACCAGTAAGGATGCCAGTTCGTATCGTCTGTCTTCTCAGGCAATTACAGGCAATGTATTAAATGGTACAAGCCAGTCGCAGGCTTCTGTGGTGCTGATGCATGATGCTTCGGATAAGTATACTACCGTGCAGGCATTGCCGGAAATTATTGAAAGTCTGCAGGCAGAGGAAGATACGGTTTTCTTACCGATTACGAACGGGACAACGCCGGTTTGCCATGTGGTAAGAAGTGATGATGGTGAGGAATAGAAAGAACGGAGGATTTAAAATGGGTTTTTTCAGTGATTTAAAAGAAGATCTTGCGCAAGCAGTAAATGAATTAACAGAAGATACGACTGAGAAAGAGTTATTGGAAGAAGAGGAACTCTTGAAGCAAGAGTTGTCTGAAATGGAAGATGAGTTTCAGGTTTCCGGTGTGGATGAGACCACAACGGATGAATATGCACATTATATGGCAGAAGAGGCAGTTTATGATTCCGAGGCTATAGAAACAGATTCGGTCATGGACGAAAGTTTCGAAGGCGTAAATGAGGAAGTAATGGCTACATTGTCAGCAGGTTTTGCCAATGCGACAGAGAATCTTCCCGATGCAGAAGAAGATGCGCTGGTAGAAGAATTTGAGGCGGCTTTGGCAGGGCTTGAAATGTCCGATGACGCAGTGGAAGAATTGCTGGAAAATGCAGATGATGCTGTAGTTGAAGCAGAGGAAGAGATTGGTGAAGTGGAAGAAATAGAAGAAATTATGGAAATCGAGGAAGTGATGGAAATGGAACAGGAAGAAATTAAGATGCCTGTAGTACAGGAAGATACATTTGTATCTATGGCGGATGAAAATGCAGAAGTAGGTATTATTCCTGCAGGTATGATGATTACCGGTGATATTAAAACAGAAGGTGCACTTGATTTAAGAGGTACTGTTCTTGGTAATATTGAAATCGGAGGCAAATTAAATGTTTCCGGAAGTATTCAGGGTAATTCCAAGGCTGTAGAGATTTACGCCCAGGCTGCGAAAATCACAGGTGATGTGGAATGTGATAACAGTGTTAAAATTGGTCCTAATTCCGTAGTAATCGGTAACATCAGTGCAAGAAGCGCAGTAATCGCCGGTGCAGTTAAGGGTGACATCGATGTACGCGGTCCTGTTATTTTGGATTCTTCCGCAATTATCAAAGGAAATATTAAGTCCAAATCCGTACAGATTAATAACGGTGCGGCTGTAGAAGGTATGTGTTCGCAGTGCTATGCAGACGTGAATCCTACTTCTTTCTTTGAAGGACTTGAATAAAATAGGGGAGGCTACATAAATGAAAAGAATTCTTTTGAAATTAAGCGGTGAAGCCCTTGCGGGAGATAAAAAGACCGGATTTGATGAAGAAACAGTCAGAAAGGTTGCCCTTCAGGTAAAACAGCTTGTGGATGACGGTATCCAGGTTGGCATCGTAATCGGCGGCGGTAACTTCTGGAGAGGAAGAACCAGTGAAAACATTGACCGTACCAAAGCGGATCAGATTGGTATGCTGGCAACCATTATGAACTGTATTTATGTATCGGAAATTTTCCGTTCCGTAGGTATGATGACCAATATTTTAACACCTTTTGAGTGCGGTTCTTTTACCAAGTTATTCTCAAAGGACAGAGCCAATAAATATTTTGAAAAGGGTATGGTAGTATTTTTTGCAGGCGGTACGGGACATCCCTACTTTAGCACGGATACAGGCGTTGTGCTTCGTGCCATTGAAGTGGATGCGGAGGTTATTTTACTTGCCAAATCCATCGACGGCGTATATGATGATGATCCGGCAAAAAATCCTGCAGCAAAGAAGTATGATGAAGTATCTATCCATGAAGTAATTGCCAATAATTTACAGGTTGTGGATATGACGGCATCCATTCTTGCAAGAGATAACAAAATGCCTATGTGGGTATTTGGTCTCAACGAAGAAAACAGTATCGTAAATACTGTAAAAGGTGAATTTAACGGAACCAAGGTTACCGTGTAAAAGAATGAATTTTAAGGTGCAACAAGCAACCGTAAAAATATAAAAGTATCGGGAGGATATGACAATGAACGAAAAAATTAAAGTATATGATGAGAAAATGAGCAAAACTTACGACCACCTTGTAGCTGATTTTATGACAATCAGAGCAGGCAGAGCGAATCCCCACGTATTAGATAAGTTGGCAGTGGATTATTATGGTGTGATGACACCTTTACAGCAGGTTGGTAACATTACCGTTCCCGAAGCAAGAATTATCCAGATTGCACCTTGGGAGAAGAGCTTGATTAAAGCAATTGAAAAGGCTATTTTGGCATCTGATATTGGTATTACACCCAGCAATGACGGTTCTGTAATCCGTCTTGTATTCCCTGAATTAACAGAGGAAAGACGTAAGGATATCGTAAAAGATGTTCGTAAGAAGGGTGAAGATGCAAAGGTTGCGGTTCGTAACATCAGACGTGACGGTAACGATGCATTGAAGAAACTTGCAAAGACAGAAATTTCAGAAGATGAAATTAAGTCAATGGAAGATGAATTACAGAAACTTACAGATAAGTATGTTAAGAATATCGGTGACTTGGTAGAAGAGAAGTCTAAGGAAGTACTTACTGTATAATCAGAGAAATTTAAGGAAGAATCATGAAAAAAGTATGTGTTTTTTGTGATTCTTCTTGGTTATTTATAAAAGTGTTTTATAATGAGGTATGGAAACGCCGGTGAAGCATATAAAAGATATATGAAAAATATGTGCTTTCAAGAAATTAAGGCGTTTGGAACGGAGCAAAATATGAATATTCCCAAGCATATAGCGGTGATTCTGGACGGCAACGGAAGATGGGCCAAGAGCAAAGGTCTTCCCCGTAAAATGGGCCATGTCCAGGGCGCTAAAAATGTAGAAGATATGATTTATATTGTGGGAGAAATGGGTGTACAGTATTTTACGGTATATGCTTTTTCTACCGAAAATTGGAAGCGCAGCGAAGAGGAAGTGTCCGCATTGATGGACCTGCTTCGTAAATATCTTTTGACCGGCTTTAAGAAGGCTGCAAAGAACAATGTTAAGTTCCGCGTAATCGGTGATAAAACCGGACTTGCGCCGGATATCCAGCAGACCATTGCCGAACTGGAAGAAGATTCCAAAAACAATACCGGTTTGTTTATCCAGATTGCCATTAATTACGGCGGCAGGGACGAAATGATTCGTATGATGCAAAAAACAGCTGCAGATGTAAAAGAAGGTAGGGTATTACCGGAAGAAATTACGGAGCAGTATGTATCCGACCATTTGGATACGGAAGGTGTGCCCGACCCTGATTTGTTGATTCGAACCAGTGGTGAACAGAGAATTTCCAACTTCCTTTTATGGCAGTTGGCTTATACGGAGTTTTATTTTACCGATGTTCCCTGGCCTGATTTCAATCGCGATGAATTGGTCAAAGCAATTGAGGCATATAATAAAAGAGACAGAAGATACGGTAATGCGAAGTAGAAAGCAGACCGGATTCTGTCAGGCAAAAGAAACTTACACATAAAAATGTGCAAGGAGAGAGAGTATGTTTAAAGCAAGATTTTGGAGTTCTGTAGTAATTGTGGCGGTAATTCTTTTATTTGGATTTGCCGGTGGTCCGTTGATGGCGTTGTTTTTGGGAACCATATCCTGCATCGGATATTTGGAATTTACCAAAGCGACCAAAGTGCGTCCAACCCCTGAGAAAATGTCCGGTTTTGAAAAAATCGGCCTGGTGGGAATTATTTTATATTATTTATTGTTGTTAGTTACGGATGATTCCCTGCCTTTTAGAGAAATGTATGGCGAATGGCTGTTTAAGACACAGGGCGCTTTTAATTATTTTACAGTGCTTATGTTGTTTATATTTGTGTTAAGTGTGGTATCAATGTTTATGGTATACATTTTTACCTTTCCGAGGCATAATATCACCCAGATTACCCACGCGGCATTTGGCTTGATTTATGTTGCGCTCACACTTTCATTTATTTATTACATAAGAGAATTACCCAATGGTATTTTCTTAATGTGGCTTGTGTTTATGAGTTCATGGGTGTGTGACACCTGTGCCTATGTGGTTGGTATGTTATTCGGAAAGCATAAACTGACACCGAAGTTAAGCCCTAAGAAATCCGTAGAAGGCGCAATCGGTGGTGTGGTAGGCAGTAGCCTTGCCGGCGGTTTGTTTGGCTGGTTGTATGTGGCTTGCACGGATTCAAGCTACGGCATTATTGCGGTATTTGCAATTATTTGCTGTGTGGGTTCTGTAGTATCCCAGTGCGGTGATTTGACAGCATCTGCAATTAAGAGAAATTATGAAGTAAAAGATTACGGCAAACTCATTCCGGGACATGGCGGTATTCTTGACCGTTTTGACAGTGTTATTTTTACCTCGCCTATGGTATTTTTCCTGGTAATGTTGATGATGCAGTTTAATTAATAAAAGAAAGGCAAATCCAATTATTAACAGGTTATATTGGATGCGGAAGAAAGATGAAAAATATTGTTGTTTTGGGTTCTACCGGTTCTATCGGTACCCAGACTTTGGAAATAGTACGCGACAATCCGGATTTAAAAGTGGTTGCCCTTGCGGCAGGTACTAATGTCAAGCTTATGGAAGAGCAGGTGCGTGAGTTTAAGCCTTCGGTTGCGGTTATGTGGACAGAAGATGCGGCTAAAGATTTGAAGGCGCGTATATCGGACTTGGATGTGGAAGTATTAAGCGGTATGGAAGGTTTGATTGAGATTTCCACACACAAAGATTGTGAAGTATTGGTAACCGCTATTGTGGGTATGATAGGTATCAGACCTACCATTGCAGCGATTAATGCGGGTAAAACCATTGCTTTGGCGAATAAAGAGACCTTGGTTACGGCAGGGCATATTATTATGCCTCTTGCCAAAGAGAAGAATGTGGCGATTTTGCCGGTTGACAGTGAGCACAGTGCAATTTTTCAGTCTTTGCAGGGACAACCTAAGGATCGCTTAAGTAAAATTCTTCTTACTGCGTCAGGCGGACCTTTCCGCGGTAAAAAGCGTGAAGAGTTGTTGAACATTCAGGTGGAAGATGCACTGAAACATCCCAACTGGGCTATGGGACGTAAAATCACCATTGATTCCGCCACACTTTGTAACAAAGGCCTGGAAGTAATGGAAGCAAAATGGCTTTTTGATGTGGATTTGGACCGTATTGAAGTGGTGGTTCACCCACAGAGTATTATTCATTCTGCAGTAGAATATGCTGACGGCGGTATTATGGCACAGCTTGGTGCGCCGGATATGAAACTTCCTATTCAGTATGCGTTGTTTTATCCGGACAGACGTCCTATGAGCGGTAAAAGAGTGAATTTCTTTGAATTGGGTTCTATGACTTTTGAGAAGCCTGATATGGAGACCTTCCGTGGTTTGAAGCTTGCTTATGAAGCGTCTGCGACGGGTGGCAGCATGCCTACGGTTTACAATGCAGCAAACGAAAAGGCAGTAAGCCTCTTTTTGGACCGCAAAATCAAGTTTTTACAGATTCCGGAAGTGATTGAGGCTTGTATGCAGAATCACAAGAATATCATAAATCCTACGGTGGACGATATTCTGAATACGGAAGCGGAAGCATATGATTATATAGCGAAGCATTTTTAAAAGATTGAAGGAGAAAGTAACATTTCTATGGATTTTAATATTTGGGCAATCCTTGCGTTTGTGATTATTTTCGGCGTAGTGGTAGTGGCCCATGAATTTGGTCATTTTATAGTGGCGAAGGCAAATGGTATCAAGGTGCTGGAATTTTCCATTGGTATGGGGCCTAAGCTTGTGAAATTTGCAAAGGGGGATACAGAGTATTCCTTAAGACTGTTGCCCATTGGCGGTGCCTGTATGTTTGAAGGTGAGGACGGTCTTTTTGAAGAGGATGAGGAAACGGAGCGCATCCAGGAAGAAAATCCCCTGGATCGTCCCAAAACAACCCAGGAAGGTTCTTTTCAGAATGCATCGGTTTGGGCGCGTATTGCTACGGTAGTGGCAGGACCGTTGTTTAATATTATTTTGGGATACATTCTTGCGATTATCATCGTTTTGGCATGTGGAACGATTACGCCAAAGGTAAATTGGGTGCAGATTGGATATCCTGCCCATGTAGCAGGCCTTAGAGATGGCGATGTTATCACTGCAATTAACGGAGAGAAGATTCATTTATTCCGTGAAATCCAGTTAAATGCCATGTTATACGATGGTGAGCCTTGGGAAGTGGAATACGAAAGAAACGGTGAAACCTATACCACGACCATAAAGCTGGTGCAAAGCGGTGGTTCCTATGTAATGGGTATCAAGGGCGGTGAATTGCATATTTGTGAAGGCTTGGATTTGTTTGAATACAGCTGGTATGAGGTGGAATACTGGCTGGATACCACTTTTAAAAGTCTTAAAATGCTTGTGACCGGTAAATTAACCAAGGATGATGTGGCAGGGCCTGTAGGCGTGGCCAGTGTTATCAGCGATACCATTGAAGAGACAAAGCAGTACGGATTACCTACCGTGTTGATTAATATGGTGAACATTGCGTTGTTATTAAGTATCAATCTTGGGATCATGAATATGTTACCGATTCCTGCACTGGACGGCGGAAGATTGATTTTTCTGCTGATAGAGGCGGTGATTCGTAAGCCGGTGCCCAAGAAAGCGGAAGCGATTGTGCATATGATTGGATTTGTATTATTGATGCTTTTGATGGTATTTGTATTGTTTAATGATGTATCGAAGTTCTTTCGATAAATATTAGATTAAATGTTGCCCTGTGCCTGATGGTGCAGGGCATTTTTTGTTGGAAGTAGGATTGATTCTTTTGCTTGCCGGCGAGTTGGGGTATTTTCAATTGTTTGTAACATACATTGTCGAAACTTGCGATGAAAAAGCCTGCCCAGGCTATTGTTTATGCTATAAAAATATGTTATATGTGTTATATCTTTTTTCTAAAAGTTCCGAAACGTTCGTTTCAATTTTTCAAAGAATGATTTATCGAATTATGCACTGAATAGTTATGAAAAATTAATAAAAGGGGGATTTGAATGCATTTTATATACGCAAATGCATGGGACAAAGGAGATTATTATGCCAAAAATCAGGACAGCTTTGGGATACAAACGGTGCTGACGGGAAGCGGTCCCTATGGTATGGCAATGATATGTGACGGTGTGGGGAGTCTTGATAAAGGTGAGTATGCCAGCGGAGTGGTAGTGCGGGAGATGACGGAGTGGTTCTATGGTTGCGGATTACCGCTTTTGTGCAAAGGAGCATCTAAGCTTAAGCTGTGGCGCAGTTGTAGGCGAGGATTACAGGCTGTGCATAATCAATTGGCGGAAATCGGCACGGCGCAAGGCATTGTTATGGGGACTACATTTACCATGCTTATATTGACGCGACACAGATATTATTGCTTTCAGGTCGGTGACAGCAGTTGTTTTAAAGTAGCGGGGAAAATACGTATGGTTGGTAAAAGGCAGATAAATGAGCGCGGGGAATTGTTTGGTGTTGTAGGAGCCGGAGAATTACCCGATATAGCGTTGCAAACGGGAAGATACAGCAGTAAACACCGTTTTATTTTATGTAGTGACGGTTTTGGACGTTGCCTTTCTTTGCAGGCATTAAAGAAAGTCGGGGATTATCGAATATCTTGTGAGCAGACGCAAAAGTTGATTTATGAAATTATCAATAGGGGAAGAAGAAAAGGGGAATGGGATAATTGTACAGTGATTGTGATTGGACGAAAATGATTTCGGATAAGTATACTGTTCTTGAACAACTGGGCAGGGGTGGTTTTGGCAGTGTATATAAGGTAAAAGATGAACATATTGATAAATTGTATGCAATGAAAATAGTGAAACACAATGCTTTCAGTGAGGCTGATAAAGAAACCAACATTTTAAAATCATTAGATTTTCGGGGACTTCCTGCGCTGCATGATGTTTTTTATGATGAAGAATATATGTATATTGTTATGGAATTGGCAAGGGGAAGCAATTTGGAAACTTACGTAAGAACAAAGGGAAAGTTAAGTGTGGAAGAAACCCTCCAAATCGGTTGCCAACTATGTGATATTTTAAAGTATTTACACGGAAGACCGATACCGGTTATTCATGGGGATATCAAACCCGAAAATATAATGGTATCGGATGAAGGAGTAAGTTTAATTGACTTTGGATGCGCATTTTTACAGTATTCGGAAGAATATAAATATATGGGGACACCGGAATATGCAGCTCCTGAATTGTTGCGTGGGGATGCATTAACAGAGAGTGATGTATATTCTTTTGGAAAGGTTTTGATTTTTATGTTGACGGGTAGACAGATTGAGATTGTGAATGGCATTAAGGTGCAGGATTGTCTGGCCGCTTATGCGGTTCCAAAGCGTTTGTGTAAATTAGTGGTGCGTTGCCTTGAGGAAGATATAAAACGGCGGTTTCGAAGTGGTTTGGAACTTTCAAAAGCAATGCAGAGTATTAGGACAAGAGGTAGTGGTTTTTACGTGAGATGGACGACATGTTCCGCGTGTCTTTTACGTTGGAGTGGTGTTTCTCTGACATTGTATTCGTTGTTTTTATACCAAAGGCAACTTGAGTGTAAGCTCTGGTTTTTAGTGGGGGTGGTGTTGTTGACTGTGGCTTTTATTATTGGCGCGCGGGTGGATAAATGTTATAAAAGCACCATTTTGGAATGCGAGTGCAATATTCTTGTTTCGGAAGGGTTATAGGGTATATATGGGGCAAAGCTTTTGGCGGTTGATGAGCGGTAAAAGTTTCTTGTAAATCTGCCCCAATGCGTTATAATAAAAATAGATATTTTTAAATTTGTAAGAGAATATTTGCGCAAAGGAGAAGGAAAAATGGAACAATATACGGGGGACAATCAGAATATGCAGGCGGGGATGAATCCTAATTATCAGCCGGGAGTAAATCCTAATATGCAACCGGGAATGGGGCCTAATATGCAGGCAAATGCAGGAGACGGAATGAAAATGGAAGAAATGTATAAAAAAATAAAAAAAGATATGCTGATTAACCGCATTATCTCAATTGTGACACTTGTTTTTACAATAGCTATTCTTGTGGTGGCGGTTTTTGCCTTTGTTGAATTGAAGCAGTTTCTTGACGAGGTTGAGCCGATTGTAGAAGAATTATCAAAGCTTGATATAGAAGCTTTGAATGAATCATTGAATCATTTTAACGATATTATTGAAACTTTTAATATAGACGATTTTATGGATACAATGAATTCTATTGATTTTGAAGGAATCAATGAAGTACTGGAAGGTCTTGACGTAGAAGAACTGACCGAAACTTTGGAAAACATTAACGAAGGTGCCGACAGACTGGATGAAATCAGTGATTGGTTTGAAAATTCACCTTTGAATATATTTGGTCTTGGTAGCAACTAAAATTTGTTTAAAAGTTAAATTTCAAAAAATGCAGGTTTTGCAAATTGAATAATACAGGTGAGTGTGCTAGAATAATTTCAGAAGTTTTATGCATAAAAATCGAAAGTGGCAGGGCTTTTCAAACCTGCAAAGGAGAAACAGTTTTATGACCAGAAATGATACAAGAGTAATTCATATCGGAGACAGAGTGATTGGCGGCGGGAATCCGATTTTGATTCAGTCTATGACCAACACTAAGACGGAAGATGTGGCTGCAACCGTAGCTCAGATTAAGGAGCTTGAGGCTGCAGGTTGTGAAATTGTACGTTGTACCGTGCCTACTCTTGAGGCAGCAAAGGCAATTGCTGAAATCAAGAAACAGATTCATATTCCTTTGGTGGCGGATATTCATTTTGATTACAAGATGGCAATTGCTGCTATGGAAAACGGTGCGGATAAGATCCGTATCAATCCCGGAAATATCGGTGGTATGGATAAGGTAAAAGCGGTGGTGGATGTTGCCAAAGAGCGAAACATTCCCATTCGTGTCGGCGTAAACAGCGGTTCTCTTGAGAAAGAGTTGGTAAAAAAATACAACGGTGTTACTGCAGAAGGTATCGTAGAGAGTGCGTTGGATAAGGTTGCCATGATTGAAAGTCTCGGATATGAGAATATGGTAATTTCCATTAAATCATCGGATGTTATGATGTGTATTAAAGCCCATGAATTGCTGGTAGAGAAGACAAATTACCCCTTACATGTAGGCATCACGGAATCCGGAACCTATTTTTCCGGAAATATTAAGTCTTCCGTTGGCTTGGGCGTGATTTTGTATCAGGGCATTGGTGATACCATTCGTGTGTCTTTGACCGGTAATCCCGTAGAAGAAATTAAGACAGCGAAATTGATTTTAAAGACTTTGGGACTTCGTAAAGGCGGAATTGAAGTTGTAAGCTGTCCGACCTGCGGAAGAACCCAGATTGATTTAATCGGACTTGCAAACCAGGTAGAAACGTTGGTTGCAGGATATCCTTTGGATATTAAAGTTGCCGTGATGGGTTGCGTGGTAAACGGACCCGGAGAGGCCAAAGAAGCAGATCTCGGTATCGCCGGCGGTATCGGAGAAGGCTTGCTTATTAAGAAAGGCGAAATTATTCGCAAACTTCCGGAAGACCAGTTTTTAGCAGCGCTGAAATATGAGTTGGACAATTGGAAGTAAAGAAATACGAATGTTAAAATGTTGCATATGAGGAACCGGCCAAGTGCCGGTTTCTTCATACATAAAGGATGATAATATGGCTATGAAATTTTTTGAAGTATTCGACGGGATTCATTTGGAAGAACGTCTGAGCGCTTTGATGGAAGATACAACAGTTGAGAAACTGACTACAGACTCGCAGAGAACTCTTTTGCGGGTTTATTTGTCAAGTCCCCGTTTGATTGACCGTCAGGATATCTGTAAGGTACAGGAAGCAATCCGGAAACAGAAGATGGCAGCAAGCGGTATGGAAGTAAAGATTTATGAACGCTTTCAATTGCCGAATCATTTTACGGCAGAGAAAGTATACAGTTCCTATGAGGACAGTATCGTGTTCAGTATTAAAGAAATAGGGCATGTGGATTATAAAATTTTCCACGATGCGGATGTGGTATTTGAAGAAGGCGGTGTAATGAAACTGACCTTGGAAGATACCATGATTGCCCATGAAAAAGAGAAAGAACTGATTGAGGCATTAAACAGTATCTTAAATGTACGATGCGGATTAAATGTAAGTATCTATGTGGATTACAAGGAAGCGCAGAAGAGTAGGTTTAAGGAAGAGAATGAGCACAAGGTAAATCTTATGGTTCAGGAAATCACCAGAAGAGCAGGCGGTAACCGAAACGAAGGCAGTGACGGTTCCGAATTCGCGGACTATGGTGAAGAGAAGAAGGAAGAGAAGAAAGAAGCAAAGCCTGCAGAAAACCAGAAGAAGGTTGAAAAAGCAAACACTACTAAAAATGCCGACAAGGACAATAAGGGAGAAGGCGAGAAGAAAGAGAAGAAGCGTATGCCTTTGAAACGTTCAGATGCACCGGATGTCATTTACGGACGTGACTTTGATGATGATACAATTCCTATTAAGGACATTGTGGACGAAATCGGAGAAGTTACCATTCGCGGTAAAATCACCGAGGCGGAAGGTAGGGAACTTCGTAATGATAAATATATTTATACCTTTGCGGTAACGGATTTTACGGATACCATTTCAAGCAAAATTTTCTGTTGGGCGGATCAGGCTGAGGAGTTTGTACCTGCCTTAAAACCGGGAGAATTCGTTAAGATTAAAGGTATTGCCAAATTTGATGAGTATGTTGGTGAACTGATGGTATCATCAATTGCCGGCATCAAAAAAATTAAAGATTTTACAACGATAAGAATGGATACCGCCTTTAAGAAACGTGTTGAGTTGCACTGCCATACCAAGATGAGTGACAGTGACGGTGTTTCCTATGCAAAGGACTTGATTAAGCGTGCCCGCAAGTGGGATATGCCGGCCATTGCAATTACGGACCACGGCTGTGTACAGGCTTTCCCTGAGGCAAAGCATACCACGGATAAATTGGAGGGAATTAAGGTTCTCTATGGTGTGGAAGCTTACATTGTAGATGATTTAACGGATACCGTAGTAAACGATATGGGGCAGAGTCTGCGAGATGATTTTGTAGTATTTGACATTGAGACCACAGGTTTTTCGCCGATTAAAAATAAAATTATTGAAATCGGTGCCGTAAAAGTATCTGACGGTAAAATTTGTGACCGATTCTCATGTTTTGTAAATCCGCATACCCCCATTCCTTTTGAAATTGAAAGACTTACGGGTATCAATGATGATATGGTTGCGGATGCAGAAGATATTGAGACTGTATTGCCTAAGTTTTTGGAATTTTGCAAGGGTTGCGTATTGGTAGCGCACAATGCTTCTTTTGATATGAGTTTTATCAAAGAAAATATGAAACGCCAGAAAATTGTGCAGGAATTGACCTATGTGGATACCGTGGCAATCTCAAGAGCACTTTTAACTGATATGGCGAAGCACACTCTGGATTCTATTTCCAAGAAGTTGAATATATCATTGGAAAACCACCATAGGGCGGTAGATGATGCGGAAGCAACGGCACAAATTTTTGAGAAGTTTATTCTGATGCTGGAAGAGAAGGATATACATACTCTTTCTCAGGTAAATGAATTTACGGATGCCAGTGTTGAGACCATACGTAAAATGCCTTCTTATCATGCAATTATTTTGGCTAAGACAGAAGAAGGACGAAGAAATCTGTATCGTATGGTTTCAGAGTCCCATGTAAAATATTTTAATCGTCAGCCTAAGTTACCCAAGAGTTTCGTAATGAAACACAGGGAAGGCATTATTCTTGGTACTGCATGTGAGGCAGGAGAATTGTACAGGGCACTATTGGATGAAAAGTCGCCGGAAGATATTGCGAGAATTATTAACTTTTATGATTATCTGGAAATTCAGCCCTTGGATAACAATAAGTTTATGCTGAAATCGGATAAATTTCGCAACATCAATTCGTATGATGATTTGATTGCAATTAATAAGCGAATTGTTGCATTAGGAGAAGAATATAATAAGCCGGTATGCGCTACCTGCGACGTGCATTTCATGGACCCGGAAGATGAAATTTACCGTCGAATTATTATGGCGGGTAAGGGCTTTTCGGATGCAGATGATCAAGCACCGCTGTATTTGCGTACAACGGAAGAAATGCTGAAGGAATTTGAGTACCTCGGAAGCGAAAAGGCAGAAGAAGTTGTAATCACGAATACCAATCTGATTGCGGATATGTGTGAGGTGGTTTCTCCCATCGACCCGAATAAGTGTGCGCCTGTCATTGAGAATAGTGATGAAACTCTGCGAAAAATCTGTTATACCAGGGCCCATGAACTCTATGGTGAGAATCTGCCGGAAGTGGTAGAGAAGCGTCTGGAGAGGGAGTTGAATTCCATTATCAGTAATGGTTTTGCGGTTATGTATATTATTGCGCAGAAACTGGTATGGAAGTCGAATGAGGACGGTTATCTCGTAGGTTCCCGTGGATCCGTAGGTTCTTCTTTCGTTGCAACTATGGCGGGGATTACGGAAGTAAATCCTTTATCGCCTCACTATTATTGTAGTGAATGTCATTATTCGGATTTTGAGTCCGATGATGTAAAAGCATACGCAGGTCGTGCAGGTTGCGATATGCCTGATAAAAATTGTCCCGTTTGCGGTGCGAAATTAAATAAAGACGGTTTTGATATTCCTTTTGAAACCTTCCTTGGATTTTATGGTGATAAGGAGCCGGATATTGACCTTAATTTCTCTGGTGAATATCAGTCGAAAGCACACAAATATACGGAAGTTATTTTTGGTGCCGGACAGACCTACAGAGCCGGAACCATCGGTACGCTGGCAGAGAAGACCGCCTTCGGATATGTAAAGAAGTATTATGAAGAGCGCGGCATTAAAAAACGTACGGCAGAGATTAACCGCATTGTGCAGGGTTGCGTAGATGTACGAAGAACGACGGGCCAGCACCCCGGCGGTATTATCGTATTGCCCATCGGTCATGATATTAATGAGTTTACACCGATTCAGCGCCCTGCGAATGATATGACAACGGATATTATTACGACGCATTTTGATTATCATTCCATTGACCATAACCTGTTAAAGCTGGATATTCTCGGACACGACGATCCGACGATGATTCGTATGTTGCAGGATTTGACGGGGATTGACCCCTTAACCATTCCCTTGGATGACCCTCAGGTAATGTCCTTATTCCAGAGCACGGAAGCACTTGGCATTACACCGGACCAAATTGGCGGATGTAAGTTGGGTTCTCTTGGTATCCCTGAGTTTGGTACCGACTTTGCGATGCAGATGTTAATTGATACCCACCCTACAAGTTTCTCGGACTTGGTACGTATTGCGGGACTTTCCCATGGTACTGACGTATGGCTTGGAAATGCGCAGACTCTGATTATGGATGGTGTAGCGACTATTTCCACAGCGATTTGTACGCGAGATGATATTATGGTGTACTTAATCGGTAAAGGTGTAGATGCCGGTATGTCTTTTAAAATTATGGAAAGTGTACGTAAGGGTAAAGGTCTAACACCCGAGTGGGAAGAACAGATGGTTGCTCATGATGTGCCGGATTGGTATATTTGGTCTTGTAAAAAGATTAAGTATATGTTCCCGAAGGCACATGCGGCGGCTTACGTTATGATGGCTTGGCGTATTGCATATTGTAAAGTAAATTATCCGTTGGCATATTATTCTGCATATTTCAGTATCCGTGCGGTGGACGGTTTTGATTATGCAATTATGTGCCAGGGACAGAAGCACTTAGAGCAGGTAATGGAAGATTACCGTTCCCGCGAAAACGAGCTTTCCAAGAAGGAAGAAGAAGTGATGAAGGTTATGCGTATTGTTCAGGAAATGTACGCCCGTGGGTTTGAATTCTGGCCGTTAGACATTTTCCGTGCGCATCCCAGAAACTTCCAAATTATTGACGGCAAGATTATGCCGGCCCTGGTTAGTGTCGAAGGCTTAGCTGAAAAGGCTGCGGAAGGTATTGTGGAAGCAGTCAAAGGCGGTCCTTTTATCTCTCGAGATGATTTTAGGGAACGTTCTAAGGTGTCTAAGACGGTTGTTGAAGCAATGGCGAATTTAGGATTGCTTGGTGACTTGCCGGAGAGTAATCAGATGAGTCTGTTCGACTTTGTGTAATTAACAGTTTATCCAAACATCGTAGATGTGACTTTGCAAATGGACACATCTAAACTGTTACTTAAACATCATATATATATTATTAAAAAAGTACTTGCATTTTTAAGCATATTATAATAAAATAATCATTGCCTGTGAAAACAGGCAGTGATAAATGCCTCGTTGGTCAAGCGGTTAAGACGCCGCCCTCTCACGGCGGAAACAGGGGTTCGATTCCCCTACGAGGTGTTAGGTTAAGAACAGCCCAACCCTAAAGAAGTATTGAAATCGAAAGGTTTCGATGCTTTTTTTATTTTTCAATAAATTTTTTTTTTTTATCCATATAGTTTAAAATAAAATATTGACATATATAGATATTCGATATATTATATAGACAGTCGATATATAGACAATCTATATAAGGAGGGATAAGATGGCAGTGGATAAAGCTTTAATGTCAGGAAGTATGACAATGCTTCTGTTAAGATTATTGGAAGAAAAGGATATGTACGGATACGAAATGATTGATACCTTACGCAAGAAATCCTGTAATGTATTTGAATTAAAAGCAGGAACTTTATATCCGTTATTACATGGCCTTGAAGAAAAAGGGCTTTTAAATGTGTATGAAAAGGAGTATGCCGGTAAAATCAGAAAATATTACAGCATCACGAAAGAGGGCAGGGGCTTGTTGGAAGCAAAGAAAGCGGAATGGAACGAATATCAGTCTGCGGTAGCAAATGTCCTGGCAATGGGGGTGTAGTATGGAAGAATATTTAGAGAAAATGTTATCTCAAATTCGTTGTAAAAAGGCCAGACCCTATATTGAAGAAGAAATAAGAAGCCATTTGGAAAGCCAAACAGAGGATAATATTTCCGCGGGTATGTCCCGGGAGGCGGCAGAACAGATGGCAGTTACAGATATGGGGAACCCCGTGGAAGTTGGGATTTCTTTGGACAGGATTCATAGGCCACGTATTGCGTGGAAGTTACTTGCTGTAGTAGGGCTTCTGAGTGTGTTGGGAATATTGGTTCAGATTTCTGTTTGGCGTAATGTAGGAATGTATGAATTGGAATCATATCTAAAAGAATCCTACCGGAATTTGATGATTGATTATATAGGGTCTGTTATTTTGGGTTTGGCAATCCTGTGTGGGATTTATTTTATAGATTATACATTCATTGCAAAATATTCTAAAATAATTGCGATATTTATCAATATTATGGGGATTTTGCTTCTGACAGGAGTATTTGGCGGATATATAAACGGAACCTATTATGGAATAGGCTTTGGACCGTTTACGTTTTCTGCAACGTCCATGATGATGTTTTATGTGCCCGTCTATGGGGCAATTTTATATAAATACAGAAATGGTGGCATCGGATCTTTGTTAAAATCCGTTGGTTGGCTGATTCTTCCGGTAATCATTACATTTCGGATGCCTAATATTATTGTTGCCGGGATTATTATGATTAGTATGTTAATCCAGCTTACGACAGCAATTATAAAGGGTTGGTTTCAGGTAAAAGCAAAGGGAGCGGTTGCAGTGTTATGGTCTGTTTTTATGGTTTTGCCTGCAATTACTTTGTTTGTAATGTATAAATTTCACTTTTTGGCATCTTATCAGGAAGAAAGACTCCGTGCTTTTTTGCAGGCGTCGGGTGATGGTTTTTATCTTACTGCGAGTCTTCGTGCATTGTGCCAAAATATTTCTTGGGTAGGAAACAGCGGAAATGATATAATCGCGACATTGCCGGAATTCAACAGGGAGTATATTTTTTCATATATATTAAATAGTTACGGAATTTTATTCGGAATTATAATAGTTGCAGTATTAGCAGTACTTGTGATGTTTATTTTTGGCACATCCGTAAAACAAAAGAATGAGCTGGGCTTGGTTATGGGATTTGGATGCGGAATGGTATTTCTGTTGAATATTGTAATTAACGTGCTTGGCGCAATTGGCTTGCTTCCGCCGGCATCGTCTTTTTTACCCTTCTTTTCCGTGGGTGGCAGCAATATTGTATTGTGTTATGCGCTGATTGGAATTGTGATGAGTATATACCGATATAAGGATGTATATCCTAAAAAATTAAAGGTGTCAGATGTTTCCATTCAAAAGAATTTTACGATAAATATATAGGCGCGTAGTGATTAAGAATAAAAAGATTAACAGGCATCGGCCATAGTGGTGACAGGTGCCTGTTTTCTTTTTTTGTCGGAATTTGTCGACGTCTTTATGCAATATGTATATAGACAAGTTCGCAAAAATTTGCTAGCATAAAACCAGCAAGTCTTATTTCTTTTTTATCTGTATGCGAAAGCATTCTACAATTCTATTATTACGAAATTGATATTTTTTATATCAATGTATTCTAAAAGAAATTTACGCTTTGCTATGAAAATGGAATAGGAAGGAGGTGAAGACTATGCTGGATGCACAGGATCTTGCTGCGATTGCTGATTTGTTGGACCAAAAGTTGGAAGAGAAACTGGAAGCCAAATTGGAAGAGAAGCTTGATGCCAAATTAGAAGAGAAGCTTGAAACAAAATTTGCTAAGTTTAAAACTGAAATACTTGAAGAAACAGACAAACGCTTAGAAGCACGGATAAAGGAAAGCGAAAAACGTTTACTTAAGGAAATGAATAAGCGTTTAGAAGCAAGAGTCACAAAATGCGAAAGTAATTTGCTTACGGAAATGGAACGTTTGTATAAGCGTACAAATGATAAAATAGCAGTATTAGATGAGCGGGTTGACAGGTTAGAAGAAAGATACAACGAAATAAAACTGGAACATAGTAATATTGCATTGATTATGCAAATGATAACCGCATTACAAAGAGATGTTGAAGAGATTAAACTAAAAATTGCTTGATTTAAAATTTATAATATTATAAAGTATGGGAGTCATGGTTTGACTCTCATACTTTTTCTTTAGGATATAGTTCTCTAATCTCAATGTCAAAAAAGGTTGCCAAAGCAAGCAATTCTATATCACTTACAAATCTGGTTTGCTGTTCAATACGAAGTATAGTAAGTTCATTGAATTCATAGCCTAATAGTTGCAATTGAATTGCAAGATTTTTCTGTGTTAATTTTTTCTGAATTCGCAATTCTTTTACCTTTGGTCCCACCAAATTTTTGATTTTACCGTCCCAATAGATTTTCATAGATACCTCCACAAAAAAAACTTCTAAAAATGAAACTTCTAATGTTGAAGATAGACGAAAAATGTGATAATATACTTCTAAAGATGAAGTTTTTGAAAAACTTTAAAATTTAGGAGGTTGAAATGAGAAAAAAGATAAGATGCATCGCTATAATAAGGAATCTGTCAATCATTGTTTTGATATTAATGAGTTGTGTGACTATATTAGGATGCGCTCCGTCGGCAGAAACGGTACTTGAGAATGTCGATAGTTATATTACAAATGGGGATTTTCAGACAGCAGAAAGCCAATTACTTGCTGCTTTGGACAAGACTCCCGATAGTGTGGAATTAACGAAAAAAATTAGTGAGATGTATCGGGCACAAGCAATGACAATGGTTTCTGCAACAGATGCTTTGGAGTGTTTTGAAAAGGCGCAGGAATATGATGCGGAATTCGAATATACGGCGGAAGAGTTGAATTTTCTTTGTGATACAGCGCTTCAAACCAATGATATGAAAAAAGAAGTATTTGAGATTTGTAATGAGAAAATTACAGAGGGAAAGGATATTATCGAGAATACTCAATATGTTCAACTTGGAATCAGCGTTGCGATGGATGAAGGTTCTGCATCAACCGGAAAAATCATATTGGATGAATTATACAATGTTGTTCAGGATGAAGCGATTTTGCAGGCTTGGGTTCAATTGGATTTAGGAGTTCAAATTGATTATAAGGAATATGCAGAAGATTTAAATATTTGCAGGACAGAGAATAGTGCAGAGTGTTCCGTAATTCGTTTGGATTTGGAGGATATTAAAGAAGAAAATCTTTATAGCTATGACACTTATGCATATAATAAAGAAGGAAATGTTTTATATGCATCAAGAGCATTTTTTCCGTATGGTGGAGATCCGAATCAAACAGGTTTAAGAAGGGGATTAACTTATACATATAATGAGTCGGGAAATCTTGTTTTTGTGGAAAGTATAGATCATTCTAAATTGGAATTGTTTTATGATGAAAATAATAATGTGATTTCGTATTCGTATAATTCTGGAGATAAGCGTGAACCGTATGGCAGCGCACTGGAGAGAAGCGGATATACAATTGAATTAAATTCGGGAGAACAGTATCTTTTGGATACAGAATTTATAAATAATATGCAATATCTTAATATAATTTGTGAAGGAAATAAAATAGTATATGGAAAATTATTTACAGTAGATAACACAATTGAAGTTATAAAATTATCAGATGGAACAACTGAGGGTGATAAAGGTTTTATACAATATGCAAATCAAAAATACCAGATTCTCGAACGTGATGCATCAGGAAATATAGTATATGAAATTATTTTAGAATATGATAAATACGGTATGTTGAAGAAAGAGATAACAAAAGATTATCTTTTAAATACGGATGAGTGTCTATGGTATGTAACGGAAGAAATAGAGGATGGAAGATTTTATGTACGAGTGCCGGTTAATGTTAGAATGGTAGAAGAATTAGGAACATATAAAATATCGACTGCAGTAGGAGAATCTGCCCATGCATCAGTTTCTCATAAAGTTGAATATGATTGGTATCCTTACTATTGTGACGGTGTTGATACACACTATGAAATTTACTGTTTTGAATAAAAAATGATTTTATCCCTTGACGAAAAAAAATAAGAGTGTTACAATTCAAGAGAATTAAATAATGCAAGATGATAAAGAGTGGGCTGCGAAGTCCACTCTTGTTTGTTGGTTAGGGCATTTGCGGTTTGCAAGCAATTGCATTTAACCATTCGGAATCAAAAGAAAGGAAGTGCGTAAGAATGGCCAAAAGAGATACTTACGAACAGAGGACTGAAGAACTTCTGCTTCCGATTACAGCCAAACACAATGTGGAAATTTATGACGTGGAATTTGTCAAGGAAGCCGGCGAGTGGTATTTAAGGGCTTACATCGACAAAGAAGGCGGTGTAAACATTTTGGATTGCGAGGCGGTAAGCAGAGAATTATCGGATGCTTTAGATGTGGCGGACTACATTGAAGAGTCCTACATTTTGGAGGTCAGCAGCCCGGGACTTGGAAGAACTTTAAAGAAAGATAAGCATTTGGAGAAAAGCCTGGGAGAAGAGGTAGAGATTAAAACCTACAAACCCATTGACAAATGCAAGGAATTTGCGGGCATTTTAAAAGCATATGATAAAGATACAATTACCATAGAGAACGATAACAACGAAATGATTTTCCAGAGAGCGGACATCGCAGTTGTGCGATTGGCACTGGATTTTTAGGATAGGAGGAAAAAGGAAAAAATGAACAAGGAATTAATGGAAGCGCTGAATATTCTCGAAAAGGAAAAAGAAATCAGCAAAGAAACTATTTTTGAGGCAATTGAAAACTCACTTATGCTTGCTTGCAAGAACCACTTTGGTAAGGTAGACAACGTAAAAGTTGAAATCAACCGTGAAACATGCGATTTCTGCGTATATGCAGAGAAGACTGTTGTAGAAACAGCAGATGACGTAATGGATGATATGCTTGAAATTTCTTTGGAAGATGCTAAGAAGATTGCAAAGAAAGCAAAAGTAGATGATGTTGTAAAAGTTGAAATCAAGTCAAAGGAATTCGGACGTATTGCAACGCAGAATGCAAAGAACGTAATTTTACAGAAGATCCGTGAAGAAGAAAGAGCTGTTGTTTACAATCAGTTCCATGCAAAAGAAAAGGACATCATCACAGGTGTTGTTCAGCGTTACATCGGACGTAATATTTCCATTAACCTTGGTAAGGCAGACGCCATCTTAAACGAGTCTGAACAGGTAAAAGGCGAGCATTTCCGTCCCACAGACCGTATTAAGGTATATATTTTAGAAGTAAAAGCAAATTCAAAGGGCCCCCGCATTTTGGTAAGTCGTACACATCCCGATTTCGTTAAGAGATTATTCGAAGCGGAAGTTACCGAAATTAAGGATGGTACCGTTGAAATTATGAGCATCGCAAGAGAGCCCGGTAGCAGAACCAAAATGGCAGTTTATTCACACAATGAAAACGTGGATCCCGTTGGTGCATGCGTTGGTTTAAACGGTGCACGTGTGAATGCCATTGTAGATGAATTAGGCGGCGAAAAGATCGACATCATCAACTGGGATGAAAACCCCGGTAACTTAATTCAGAATGCATTGTCACCTGCACAGATTGTTGCGGTATTCGCAGATCCTGATGAAAAGACTGCAAAGGTTGTTGTTCCCGACTATCAGTTATCTTTGGCAATCGGTAAGGAAGGACAGAATGCCCGCCTTGCAGCGAAGTTAACCGGATATAAGATTGATATCAAGAGTGAAACTCAGGCGAAAGACGCTTACGGCTTCCGTTATGAAGATTATATGGATGACGAAGAAGAATACGAAGAGTATGAAGAGTACGAAGAAGGTGAATACGAAGAAACTTATTCTGAAGACGAAGAGTAATTCGTGAAACTTTTTCGACGGACAGGAGGTTGTTATGAACAAAAAGATTCCTTTACGCCAGTGCGTGGGTTGCATGGAAATGAAAGAGAAAAAATCTATGATGCGTGTGTTAAAAACACCGGAAGGCGATATTGTTCTTGACACAACCGGAAAGAAAAACGGAAGAGGTGCTTACCTTTGCCAGTCAATGGAATGCCTGAAGAAGGCGCAGAAAAACAAAGGTTTGGAACGCTCTTTCAAGATGGGTCTTTCCAATGAAATTTATGCCGGTTTGGAAAAGGAGTTTACAGAACTTGATGCATGATAAAATTTTAGCCCTTTTAGGTTTGGCAACCAAGTCCGGAAACGTGGTCAGTGGCGAGTTTATGGTTGAGAAAATGGTGAAGGCCGGTAAAGCAAAACTCGTGATTGTTGCTACAGACGCATCGGACGGTTCAAAGAAAAGCTATAATGATATGTGTACATTTTATCGTACGCCCATTTACTTTTATGGTACAAAAGAAACACTGGGACATTGCATCGGCAAAGAGATGCGTGCATCGGTGGCCGTAATTGAAGAAGGTTTTGCCAAAGGCATAGAAAAGAAATTGAAAGATTCAATCATCGATACGGAGGTAAATAAATGAAGATAAGCGAACTTGCAAAAGATTTGAATATAACCAGTAAAGAAGTTATTAAGTTTCTTCAGGACAACGGCTATGATTATAAAAGCCCCCAGAAGAATCTTGTGGAAGAAGAAGAAAAATTAGTCAGAAAAGGCTTGGCTACAGGCGGACAGTCAGAAGATAAACCTGCGAAAAAGGCAGAGGCTCCTGCTGAAAAGGCACCTGTAAAAGAAGAGGCACCTAAGGCTTCGAAGGAAGAAAAGAAGGCAGAAGAAGCGCCTAAGAAGGAAGAAACTGTGAAAACAGCTGCACCGAAAGCGGAAGCGGTTGAAGACAGACCGAAAAAGAAGAAAAACATTATCTTTGTAGGTAATCCCCAGAACAGCAAGATGGGCGGACAGAATGCAGGCAGACCGGCACAGAGACCCGGACAGCCGATGCAGAATAAGAAGCCTGCAAACAATAATGTAAGCAGTGTAAGACCTTCCGGTTTGATTCGTCCTACAACCCCGCCTTCAGCAACCCCGTCTGTAAATTTTGTTCCTGCAGGCAATCCTAACAGCAGACCCCAGTCTGCACCTAAAAAGGAAGCAAATATTGAGACAACAGAACAGACAGCAAGACCTGTAAATGACAGACCCCAGGGAAATGTTGCACGTAATAATGGCGAGAGACCTCAAGGCGGCTTTAACCGCGATAACAGGGGAGAAAGATCACAGGGTGGCTTTAACAAAGACAGAGGCGACAGACCCCAGGGCGGTTTCAACAAAGACAGAGGCGAGAGACCCCAGGGTGGTTTCAACAAAGACAGAGGCCAGGGTGGTTTCCACAAGGATGGCGATGACAGAGGCGGTAGAAGAGACGATAACCGTTTCGGCAAGAAAACCCAGGGTGGTCGTATGTTTGGAAACGATACTCCTGTTGTGGAACCTGAAAAGCATAGAGATGACGAAAAACGTCGTATCAGCCAGGAAAAAGATAAGAAGAAAAAAGACGCAATCTATGAAGACGGCGATTTTAAGGGCAAAGGAAAGGGCAAGTTAAAGCCCGGAAGCTTTATTAAGCCTGAAAAGAAAGTGGAAGAAAAGGTTGAGGATGATATTAAGGTAATCACAATTCCTGATGTTCTTACCTTAAAAGATTTGGCTGACAAGATGAAATTACAGCCTTCCGCTATTGTTAAGAAGTTATTCTTAAAGGGCGAAATCCTTACCGTAAACTCAGAGATTTCTTTTGAAAAGGCAGAAGAAATCGCTATCGAATATGATATTATTTGTGAAAAAGAAATTCAGGTAGACGTAATCGAAGAACTCTTAAAAGAGGAAGAAGAAGATGAAGCTACTATGACAGAAAGACCTCCCGTTATCTGTGTTATGGGTCACGTTGACCACGGTAAAACATCCCTTTTGGATGCAATCCGTAAGACTCACGTAACAGACAGAGAAGCAGGTGGTATTACACAGCACATCGGTGCATATATGGTTCAGGTGGATGACAGAAAGATTACCTTCCTTGACACACCCGGTCACGAAGCGTTTACCGCTATGCGTATGCGTGGTGCCAATGCAACAGACATTGCAATCCTTGTAGTTGCGGCAGACGACGGTGTTATGCCCCAGACAAAGGAAGCAATCAACCATGCAAAGGCTGCCGGCGTACAGATTATCGTTGCAGTGAACAAGGTTGATAAAATCGGTTATGATTTCAACGATCCCAGCAGAAAGATGGATAGCTATCCCAGCATCAACAACCTTATGCGTGAGTTGGCGGAAGAACATGAACTTTTAAGCGAAGACTGGGGTGGAACCACAATTTTTGCACCGGTAAGTGCAAAGATGGGTCACGGTATCAGCGAACTTTTGGATATGATTCTTTTATCCGCAGATATGCTTGAATTAAAAGCAAATGCTAAGAGACAGGCACGTGGTCTTGTCATCGAGGCACAGCTTGATAAGGGCAGAGGTCCCGTTGCAACCATTCTGGTTCAGAAGGGTACACTCCACGTTGGTGATTTTATTTCTGCAGGTGCATCCCATGGTAAAGTACGTGCCATGGTGGATGATAAGGGACGCAGGGTAAAAGAAGCAACACCTTCTACACCGGTTGAAATTTTAGGTTTGAATGACGTTCCCAATGCAGGTGAAATCTTTGTCTGCCACAAGAACGATAAGGAAGCAAAGAATTTTGCTGAAACCTTTATTGCACAGAATAAGGTTAAATTATTGGAAGATACTAAGGCTAAGATGTCTCTTGACGATCTGTTCTCACAGATTCAGGCAGGTAACCTTAAGGAGCTTAACCTCATCGTCAAAGCTGACGTTCAGGGTAGCGTGGAAGCGGTTAAGCAGAGTCTCGTAAAACTTTCCAATGAAGAAGTTGCGGTTAAGGTAATCCACGGCGGTGTTGGTGCAATCAACGAATCCGACGTTATCCTTGCAAGTGCAGCTAAGGCAATCATCATCGGTTTCAATGTAAGACTTGACAATATGGCCAAAGATACCGTTGAGAAGGAAGGCGTAGACGTAAGACTTTACAGCGTAATCTACCAGGCAATCGAAGATGTGGAAGCTGCCATGAAGGGTATGTTAGACCCGATTTACGAAGAAAAGGTAATCGGTCACGCAGAAGTGCGTCAGATTTTCAAAGCATCTGCAATCGGAAATATCGCAGGTTCTTATGTGCTTGACGGTATGTTCCAGAGAAATGCTTTGGTTCGTATTACACGTGAAGGCGAGCAGATTTACGAAGGTAAGCTTGCATCCCTTAAGCGTTTCAAGGACGATGTAAAAGAAGTAAAAGCAGGCTTCGAATGCGGTCTTGTATTTGAAGACTTTGATAAGATGCAGGAACTTGATATTGTAGAAGCTTACATTATGGTAGAGGTACCCAGATAATGAGAAAAAACAGTGTAAAAAATACCCGTGTCAATGGGGAAGTGCAGAAGGTTTTGGCGGAGATTATCCGCGGTGAATTAAAAGACCCCCGCATCAACCCCATGACTACGGTCATGGCTGTGGAAGTAGCACCGGATTTAAAATCCTGCAAAGCCTTTATCAGTGTTTTAGGTGACGCACAGTCCCAGGAAGACACATTAAAAGGCTTAAACAGCGCTATGGGCTACATCAGAACCCAGCTTGCAAAAAAAATCAATCTTCGTAATACACCGGAGATTAAATTCATTATGGACCAGAGCGTGGAATACGGTATCAATATGTCTAAATTAATTGATGAAGTAAACGCAGGCATCCATGAAAGAGAAGAAGAGGAATCAGAATAGTGATTGATATTGTTGCAGAATGCAGCGGAGCAAAAACAATCGGAATCAGTGGGCATATCAAACCGGATGGCGACTGTATCGGCTCCACTCTTGCCCTGTCTCTTTATTTACAGAAGAGACTTCCGGAGGCGGAGATTACGGTGTTTTCCGACGAAATCTCGTCTTGCTTTGACTGTGTGAAAGGCATTAAACAATTTAATTTTACTTTTGATAAAGAGCAACCGGAGATTTTTATTGTGGTGGATACCACAGACAGTCGTATCGGGAACGCAGAGCGTTATTTTAAAAATGCCAAGAAGACCATTAACATCGATCATCACATCAGCAACGCAGAAGGCTGTGCAATGGTAAATTATGTTGTGCCTACGGCAAGTTCAGCCAGTGAGTTGATTTATAATTTGATTGATACCGCTTATTTGGATCGGGATATTGCGGAAGCAATTTATATGGGGATTGCCCATGATACAGGCATTTTTAAATTTGCAAGTACTTCGCCTACAACCATGCGTATTGTGGCAGATTTGATGGAGTACGGATTTGATTTTCCGGCATTGTTAGATACGACTTATTATGAGAAGACTCACTTGCAGAATCTGGCTTTGGGAAGGATTCTATCCGAAAGTAAGTTGCATTTGGACGGCAAGGTAATTTCCGGTTGTATGGACATTAAAACAATGACGGAGATGGGAATTACCGGCAATCCTTTTGAGGGCGTGGTAAGTCAGCTTCGCATTACCAAAGGTACGGAATGTGCTATTTTTATGTATCAGATTAATGCGGTTACTTATAAAATCAGTCTTCGTTCCAAGAAAATCGTGGATGTGGCCAAGGTTGCCGAGCATTTTGGCGGTGGCGGTCATGTAAGAGCGGCAGGCTTTTATTATAAAGGCGAAGCGCAGGAGATTCTGGACGAGATTTTAAGTTTGATGAGGCCGTATTTTGATTGAGGTTTGTGAATGGACGGAATTATTGTAGTTCATAAAGAAAAAGGATTTACGTCCTTTGATGTGGTTGCCAAATTAAGAGGCATTTTAAAACAGAAAAAAATCGGACATACCGGAACACTTGACCCGGACGCAACGGGTGTGCTTCCGGTTTGTTTAGGTTGTGCCACGAAATTATGCGATATGCTGACGGATACTACCAAGGTGTATGAAGCGGAGCTTTTACTCGGCGTGGTAACCGATACCCAGGATACAAGCGGTGCAGTTTTGGAAGAGAAGGAAGTAAGTGTTACGGAAGACGAAGTAAAAGCTGTGATTGCATCTTTTATCGGTGAACAGAAGCAGATTCCGCCTATGTATTCGGCCCTAAAAGTAGATGGTAAGAAACTATATGAGCTTGCCAGAGAAGGCAAAACCGTAGAGCGTAAGGCAAGAGATATTACGATTGATAATATCGAAATACTGGATATGAATCTGCCTAAGGTCCGAATGCTTGTGACCTGTTCGAAGGGTACATATATCCGCACATTGTGCAATGACATTGGTGAAAAGTTAGGCTGTGGCGGTGCCATGGCAAGTCTGATTCGCCGTAAAACTGCCGGCTTTACATTAGAAGAAGCCAAAACGCTTGATGAGATTGAAGCAATGATGAAGGCCGGTGAAATACAGTCGATTATCAAGGGCGTGGATACGGTTTTTGAAAACTATCCTAAGGCAATTGCTAAGGAAGAATGTATGAAAGCGGTGCAGAACGGCAATTGGCTGTATCCGAATATGCTTCATATTGAAAGCAAAGGTGTATCTTCGGAAACTGTGGATGGTAAAGAACTCAAGGTAAATCTTGCGGAGTGTGAAGATATCCGCGTATATGGTACTGATGATATTTTTTACGGTATATATGGATATGAGCCGGAGAAAAAGGCTTTTAAGCCGAAAAAGATGTTCTTTTACAAGGCATAAAAGAAGATATTTATAACCATATTTTACAGAGGAAAGGTAATATGAGAATTATCAGAGCAAAACAATTTCATATTGATGAACCCACCGCTGTAGCTATGGGTAAGTTTGACAGCCTGCATTTGGGGCATAAGGTTATTTTAGAACGTTTAAAAAGAGAGGCGGAGTGCAGTTTGCGTACGGCAGTGGTTTCTTTCGAACCGGGACCTGAGGTGTTTTTTGGAAAATACAAGGGCGGTTTCGTTTTGACGGATGAAGAGAAACAGGCATTGCTGGAAGAGATGGGCATTGATTATTATGTTTTGTTTCCTTTTGATGGTGAAACTGCAGGTACCGATGCGGAAGTGTTTTTGCGGGAAGTGCTTTTAAAACAGATGAATATGCAGGTTCTGGTGGCCGGTGAAGATTTGTCCTTTGGAAAGTGCGGACACGGTAATACGGATATGATGGTTGAGAAGAGCAAGGAACTGGATTTTAAATTCTGTTCCTGTCCGAAACTTCGTATTCAGGAGGAAGAAGTCAGCGCAACCCTGGTAAGGGAAAGTGTGGCGCAGGGTGATATGGAGAAGTGTCTGGAACTTTTGGGACGGGCGTTTCGTGCAAGCGGTATTGTATGTAAGGGAAATCAGTTGGGAAGAACCATAGGCGTTCCGACCTGCAATATTGTAGCGCCTGCAGAGAAACTTTTACCGCCGAACGGAGTTTATTTTACAAATGTGTTCCTGGGAGACCATACTTATTTTGGCGTAACCAACGTGGGAACCAAACCAACGGTCAGCAGTGAAGGTGCGGTAGGAATTGAGACGCACATCCTGGGATTTGATGAAGAGGTTTACGGGGAAAAAATCAAACTGGATTTTCTGCATTTCCAAAGACCGGAGCAGAAATTTGTGTCGCTGGAGGAACTTAAGAATCAATTAAATCAGGACATTGTAAATGCAAAAAAATATTTTAAAATATAATTCACATCATAGTTTTATGGTGTGAATTTTTGTTTTTAAAGTAGTCAATACATAAAAAACACCGAAAAATGACGAAAATTGTCGAACTTATATGTATAAAAGGACGAAAAAAATTTCCCTATTGAAATCTTGACACATCTTCCCATATAATTGTATTGTATGTAAATTTGGCGTAAAAATAATGTAAAAAACACTTGAAAAATTGCCCCCTTGGGTGAAGGAGACAAAAATGGACGGAAAACAGATATTTGAAATGATTACAGGACTTGCAGGCGGTTTGGGATTATTCCTTTTTGGTATGAAGCTGATGAGTGAGTCCATTGAGAAATTTGCAGGTGCCCGACTTCGTAAAATTCTTGAGTTTTTTACCAAGAATAAGTTTATGGGATTGTTTGTAGGTATTATTTTTACAGGTATTGTTCAGTCTTCATCTGCATGTACCGTAATGGTAGTCAGTTTCGTAAACTCAGGTCTGATGACCTTGTATCAGGCGGTAGGCGTTATTTTTGGTGCCAATATCGGTACTACGGTAACCTCTTTGCTGGTTTCTTTTAATTTGTCTAAGTATGCACCGATCTTTTTGCTGCTTGGTGTAATTATGATTATGTTTTTCAAGAAACAGGGTATTGTTAAATTCGGTGATGTTCTTGTGGGCTTCGGCGTTTTGTTCCTTGGATTGTCTCTTATGAGTTCATCTATGGATACTTTGAAGCAGAGCCCGATTATTGAAGAAATTTTTGCCTCGTTGACAAATCCGTTTTTGGCTGTTCTGGTAGGTTTTCTGGTAACAGCGGTTATTCAAAGTTCTTCCGTAACCGTAAGTATTGTATTGTTGCTTGCACAGCAGGGATTGCTTAATTTACCTATCTGTATGTTCATTATTTTGGGTTGCAATATGGGTTCCTGTGTTACTGCATTGATTGCTTCTTTGGCAGGTATGAAGGATGCAAAGCGTGCGGCAATGATTCACTTTTTGTTCAACCTTGTGGGTTCGGCGGTTGTATTTGTGATTCTTATGTTTGCCGGCGATTATGTTGTGGATACTATTTTAAATGTTGCAGCTAACGACCCCGGACGATTTGTTGCGTTCTCACATACAAGTATTAAAGTGTTCCAGGTAATTTTATTATTCCCGTTTGCAAATTTACTTGTAAAAGCAACGTACCTTATCATTCCCGGTGATGAAGAGAAAGTTGGCTACCATGACGACCATAAGTTACAGTTTATCGGTGACAAGGTGGTATTCAATCCCGCAACTGCGGTGGTAGAAGTTGTGAACGAAATCGAGCGTATGGCAAGCCTTGCCAGCGACAACTTAAACCGAGCCATGAATGCTTTGGTTACTTTGGACGAAGATGATATCAGGGAAGTGTGCGAAGTTGAAGAAAATATTAACTTCTTAAATAAGTCCATTACCAATTACCTTGTTAAAATCAATCAGTCCACACTTCCGATCGAAGACTTAAAGAGTCTCGGTGGTTTGTTCCATGTGGTAAACGATATCGAGCGTATCGGTGACCATGCGAAGAACATTGCGGATTCGGCTGTTTTACGTAAGGAACGTGGCATTAAGTTCAGTGATGAGTCATTTAATGAGTTAAGAGAAATGATGGAACTCATTAATGAAAATGTACATCTTTGTATTGAAGTGTTTGCACATCAAAAAGAAGAACATCTTCCCCGAATCGAGGAATTGGAGGATAAGGTTGATGTGATGGAACGTCAGGTTCAGCAGGCACACATCGACCGCTTGAAGAGAAACGAATGTACACCGGATGCGGGTATGTTATTCTCTGATATTGTTTCCGGTTTGGAAAGAGTATCTGACCACGCTGTAAACATTGCATATTCCATGGTAAAGGAAAATGCTTCCAACTAAAAATGACAAAATGTGATTGACATAAAATAAAAAAAGATTATAATTAAAAACGTAACAATTTTGTAACATTTTAAAATTGTTGCGTTTTTTCTTTGTTAATTTACTAAAGTTGTTTTTGATGTTAAGGAGATATAGATGTTTCGTAAAATACTGTTAAAGAGCGGTTTGTTAGCAGTGATTGGTGTTGCAATGATTGGTATGATGTCATTTGCCAAGCCTAAGGATTCGGTGTGCTTTAGTGCAGGAGCCGAAGGGGTTATGGATGCAACTGCAACTGCGCCTACCGTACAGAAGGCAATAGAAGATGCAAGCAACCGAAGTATTGATGCCGGTGTGGCATCTGTTTTGGAGCGTGCGGGAGATGCAAGTCAGATTTCGCAAAGTGACATTGACAGTGTAGATTTCTGGGGATACAACAATATCGGCATTGCCCAGGTGGACAACCATTTGAATGTAAGACAGGAACCACATGAAAGCGGTAAGCTTGTAGGTAAAATGTCTAACAATACCGCTTGTGAAATTCTTTCGATTACGGAAGATGGTAAGTGGGCGCATATCGTGTCCGGGGAAGTGGAAGGATATGCAAGTACGGATTATCTTTTGACAGGAATTGATGCCGTACATAAGGCAGAAGAAATTGTAAAGCCTATGGCATATGTGGAAGCGGATGCTTTGAATATTCGAATTGAGCCTAATACAGAATGTGAAATTGTAACAACAATTCCGCATGGTGAGTCTTTGGAACTTTCGCAGGTTTTGGACGACGGTTGGGTAGAAATTTACTTAGATGGCGATAAGGTGTATGCTTCCGCAGAATATGTAACCATTGAAGAAAAACTCGGAACTGCGATTACAATGACCGAACTTTTATATGGTGAAGGTGTATCCGATGTACGAGTGGAACTTTGTCAGTATGCCAAAGAGTTTATCGGTAATCCATATGTATGGGGCGGAACAAGCCTTACCAATGGTGCCGATTGTTCCGGTTTTGTACTTAGTGTATATAAGAAGTTTGGTGTTACATTGCCTCATCATTCCGGTTCGCAGGCGCAGTACGGCACCTATGTTTCCATGAATGATATTCAGGCAGGCGACCTGGTATTTTATGGATATGGTAAAACCATTAATCACGTTGCTATTTACATCGGAAACGGACAGGTAGTGCATGCCAGCAGTCCATCTACGGGTATTAAGATTTCAAGCGTATATTACAGAACACCGATTACGCAACGTTCGATTTTGATTGATTAAAAAAACACTTTACATAACACATTCTTTGTGTTAGAATGATTCAGTGTGGAAATTGTTGCCAGGTTATTGGACACTCCGACCTATGACTTAGCTGCAATAATAAAAATAACAGGAGGAAACAAACATGATTTCAAAGGAAAAGAAACAGGCTATTATCGCTGAATATGCAAGATGCGAAGGTGACACAGGTTCACCTGAAGTTCAGGTTGCTATTCTTACAGCAAGAATTAAGGAACTCACTGAGCATATGAAGCAGAATCCTAAGGATTACCATTCAGGAAGAGGTCTTCTTAAGATGGTTGGTCAGAGACGTGGTTTACTTGACTACTTAAAGAAGAATGACATTGAAAGATACCGTTCTCTGATTGAAAGACTTGGAATTAGAAAGTAATTGCAAAGGCGGACGATAC
>JAGAQZ010000013.1 GCA_017622505.1 Lachnospiraceae bacterium | reverse complement strand
GATGGCCCGTATGAAGTATGAGCTTGAAGTAATTGAGCAGATGGGTTATGTGGATTACTTCCTGATTGTGTGGGATTTTATCAACTATGCCAAGGCAAACGACATTATGGTAGGCCCCGGTCGAGGCAGTGCGGCGGGAAGTATCGTATCCTATTGTTTGCATATTACAAACATTGACCCCATACATTATCAGTTGCTGTTTGAGCGTTTCTTGAATCCGGAACGTATCTCCATGCCCGATATTGATATCGACTTTTGTGTGGAAAGACGTCAGGAAGTCATTGATTACGTGGGTCAGAAATACGGCGCAGAGAAGGTGGTGCAGATTGTTACCTTCGGTACCATGGCGGCAAGAAATGCCATTCGTGATGTGGCACGTGTGCTGGACTTGCCTTATGCCCTGGCGGATACCATTGCCAAAATGATTCCCCAGGAACTTAATATTACGATTCAAAAAGCTTTGGAAATGAATCCCGAGCTTAAGGAAAAATATGAAAATGACTTACAGATTCATCATCTCATCGATATGAGTATGCGTCTGGAAGGTCTTCCCCGAAATACGTCCATGCATGCGGCGGGTGTATTGATTTGTCCCAGTGCGGCAGATGATTTCGTACCCTTAAGCCGTGGCGGTGATGGTGCCATTACAACCCAGTACACCATGACAACCCTGGAAGAACTGGGACTTCTTAAAATGGACTTCTTAGGCCTTCGTAACTTAACAGTGATTCAGAATGCTATCCGCACCATTGAGAGAACCAAGGGTGTTCGTTTGGTGATGGAAGACATTGATTATAATGACAAAAAAGTTTTGGACTATATCGGTACCGGTAAATGTGACGGTGTGTTCCAGTTAGAAAGCGGTGGTATGAAGAGCTTTATGAAGGAGCTTAAGCCCCAGAGTCTGGAAGACATTATTGCGGGAATTTCGCTGTACCGTCCCGGCCCCATGGATTTTATCCCCCAGTATATCGGCGGTAAAAATAGTCCGGAGGCGATTACCTATCTCTGTCCGGAATTGGAGCCTATCTTGGCGCCTACCTATGGCTGTATCGTTTACCAGGAGCAGGTTATGCAGATCGTTCGTGACTTAGGTGGCTATACCCTTGGCCGAAGCGACGAGGTGCGCCGAGCAATGAGTAAGAAGAAGACTGCGGTGATGGAGAAAGAGCGTGAATACTTCGTTTACGGTAATGCTGAGCTTAATATCCCCGGTTGTGTGGGTAAAGGCATCAGCGATAAGGTGGGCAATCAGATTTATGATAAAATGATTGATTTCGCTAAGTATGCGTTCAACAAGTCCCACGCGGCAGCCTATGCAGTAGTTTCTTATCAGACGGCATATTTGAAATATTACTATCCCGTGGAATATATGGCAGCCCTGCTTACGTCTGTAATCAGCAACGCAGGCAAGGTGTCGGAATACATTCAGGTAGCCAAAGAAATGGGCATTAAGATTCTGCCCCCTGATATTAATGAGGGCGAGGTTGGATTTTCGGTATCCGATAATGCCATCCGCTATGCACTTACAGCGATTAAAAACGTGGGACGCCCCGTAATTGAAGCCATTGTAGAAGAACGTAAGGTCAGAGGACCTTTTACAAATATCAATGATTTTATCGTGCGTATGGCAGACGGTGACGTAAACAAACGCGCGGTAGAGAATTTTATCAAGGCGGGAGCCTTTGACAGTCTGGGCGGTACGAGAAAGCAGTTCTTAAGCGTTTACGTGCAGGCCATGGACCGTGTCCATAAGGATAAAAAGAACAGTATGGCGGGCCAGGTGACCTTGTTTGATTTGGCAGGCGATGACGAAAAGGAAAGTTTTGAGATTACATTGCCAAACGTCGGCGAGTTCAACAAGGAACTTCTGCTTACCTTTGAAAAGGAAGTGCTGGGCGTTTACATCAGCGGACACCCGTTGGAGTCTTATCAGTCGCTTCTTAAGAAGTATGCCACCAATATTACCACCGACTTTTACCGTGAAGAAAGCGGAGAAGGTGAGAAAGACGGCGGCCTGACGGATGAAGAAAGCATCAAGGTGCGTGAAAACGAACGCGTTACCATCGGCGGCATGATTACGGAGAAACGTGTAAAATACACCAAGAACAACCAGATGATGGCCTATGTGACCCTGGAAGATTTGGTGGGCAGCGTAGAAGTGATTATGTTCCCGAAGGCGTTTGAGAGGTTTTCGACCAAGGTGGCTGAGGACGCAAAGGTATTCTTATCCGGCCGTGTACAAATTGAAGATGAAAAAGATGCGAAATTAATCTGTGAAACCGTGGAAAGTTTCGCGGATAAGCCCCGTAAATTGTGGATAAAACTTCGAAACAAGGAAGAGCATGACGCATTGGAAGTGGAGATTCGTCAATTGCTGGCGGATTCCGACGGTAAGGACGAGGTTGTAATTTACCTGGCGGAAGAGAAGCAGATGAAATCCTTAGGCCGTAGTATGACGGTAAATGCGGAAGGCATTCTTTTGGACCTGTTAAAAGAAAAATTGGGCGATGACAGCATTGTTGTGCAATAAAATCGAGTTTCTTTGTCATAAAAAGATTGAAAACCACAAAGAATTAGATTATGATATTGTGGACGGAGAGTGTGAGAATGACACTTGGGGCATATTAAGAGAATGGCAAATGTTTCTTTTATGAGTGTTTCCGTCAGTAAATGTTGTAACAGGAGGCAGATATGTCTGATACAATCAAAACCATCGGAGTTTTAACCAGTGGCGGTGATGCGCCCGGTATGAATGCGGCAATTCGCGCGGTTGTGCGTAAAGCAATCCAGAACGGCGTTGCTGTAAAAGGTATTAAAAGAGGTTATCAGGGACTTCTTGCAGAAGAAATTATAGATATGAATAAATCATCGGTTTCCGATACCATTCAGAAGGGCGGTACTATTCTTGGTACTGCACGTTGTTCTGAATTCGTAACCGAAGAAGGCCAGAAAATGGGTGCGGAGATTTGCCGTAAGCACGGCATCGACGGTATCGTGGTAATCGGCGGTGACGGTTCTTACCGCGGTGCGCTTGCGCTTTCAAAGCAGGGCATCAATACCGTAGGTATCCCCGGAACCATCGACCTTGATATTGCGTGCACCGATTACACCATCGGTTTTGACACCGCAATCAATACTGCTATGCAGGCAATTGACAAGGTGCGTGATACTTCATCTTCCCATGAAAGATGCAGTATTATCGAAGTTATGGGACGTAATGCGGGTTACATTGCGCTTTGGTGCGGTGTTGCCAACGGCGCGGAGGATATTTTAATCCCTGAGAAGTACGACTATAACGAGCAGAACATTATCAATAACATTATCCAGAACCGTAAAAAAGGTAAAAAGCATCATATCATCATCAATGCGGAAGGCATCGGTCACTCCACTTCTATGGCAAGACGTATCGAAGCGGCTACCGGTATTGAGACCCGTGCAACCATTTTAGGTTACATGCAGCGTGGCGGTTCGCCGACCTGTAAGGACAGATTTTATGCATCTATTATGGGTGCTTATGCGGCAGACATTCTCTGCGAAGGCAAGACAAACCGCGTTGTCGGCTATAGAAACGGCGAATTCACAGACTTTGATATTGATGAAGCACTTGCAATGACCAAGGACATTCCGGAATACGAATTCATGGTAAGCAGACAGTTATCACAGTAAGGTGTAGTCCCGGTTCACTGATTTGTGTTTTACTTGACGAGAGTTGTGTGGATTATTTTATATTCCAACAGAACGCGCTCTCGCTCAGTTAAATACGTAGCAGTACTAAATTCGCAAGGAATACTTCTTGCTCATTAAGTGCTGACGTATTCAAAAGGTTCTTTATGGAATAAAAATATCCACACAGCAACCAACAATGTGAAGCACAAATCAGTGAACCGGGACGAATCATAAGAGCGAAGTGTTAAGCATTTCGCTTTTTTTGCGCAACTCGCAAAGCGGTAAATAATTGCTTCGCAATATTGCTCGTGCGCTGAAGAATCCGGAACGGATTCTTTATTTAAAAGGAGATTACAGATGATTACATCAGCATCTAACGGTAAAATTAAATGGGTATGTACCCTGCGAGAGAAGGCGAAGCTTCGTAAAAAAGAGCAGAAGTTTATTGCGGAGGGCTGTAAAATGTTTTTGGAAGCGCCTGCGGACAGGCTTTGTGAGGTTTATGTGTCCGAAAGCCTCCTAAAGAAAGACGGCGAATTGGAAACAGCGTGTAAGGAGCGCTTGAAAAAGGTGCCCTACGAGGTGGTTTCCGATGATGTATATAAGAAAATGTCTGATACCGTAACGCCCCAGGGGATTTTATGTGTGATTTCCATAAAAGAAGCAAAGCTTGAGGATTTGTTAAAAGCGACAGACAAGCCGTTGTTTGTACTACTGGAGAATTTACAGGATCCCGGCAATTTGGGAACGATTCTTCGAACGGCAGAAGGCGCAGGTGTGACAGGTATTGTTATGAGCAGGGATTGCGTGGACATTTACAATCCCAAGGTAATCCGTTCCACTATGGGTTCCGTTTACAGGGTACCGCACTTTTATACGGAAGATTTGTGTGGCGTCATTGACGAATTAAAAGCAAAAGGCATAAACGTATATGCGGCAGCTTTGGATTCCAGTGAAATTTATGATTCCTACTCTTATATGGAAGGAAGTGCTTTTGTAATCGGCAATGAAGGCAATGGTCTTCGCGCTGAGACAATTGCCAAGGCAGGAAAGTGTTGTTATTTGCCTATGGAAGGGAAGGTAGAGTCTCTGAATGCGTCGGTGGCGGCGTCGGTACTTATGTATGAGGCCTACAGACAGCGCAGGAATGTGAAATAATGCCTTAGCAAAGAATTCTTTGTTGTTTTTATAGAAATTAATCTTTTATAGAGTAAAGATAATTTAGTATAATAAAATCAGTTTATGGTATTGTTTTACTTTGGGAAGAAGATATAATAAAAGAGTACAATATTTGGTATATTGAGAAAAGGATATTGTATAGGACTAATCGGACGATTCTATAAGAATTATTAATACAGAAAAGGAAGAAAGGGTAAAAGTATGAAAATCGGTTTTATTGGATTGGGTAATATGGCAAGGGCCATCATCAGCGGAATTATTTCCAAGGCAGGTGTACAGCCTAAAGATATTTACGGTGCGGACATTTCCACAGCGGCAGCTGACGAAGCGGCGCTTACCTATTTAATTAACACAGGCACCAGCAATTCCACGGTAGCGGAAGAGGCAGACATTCTTTTTCTTGCAGTGAAACCCCAGTTTATGGACGAGGCACTTAAGACTTTTAAGGATGATGTGCGCAAGGATTGTATCGTGGTATCCATTGCCCCCGGTAAAACATTAGAATATTTTGAGGAGAATCTCGGACGTAAGGTAAAAGTGATAAGATGTATGCCCAACACCCCCGCGTTGGTTGGTGAAGGCTGTACAGGTTGTTGCAAGAACGAGTATGTAACCGATGAAGATATGGCGAAGGTAATGAAGCTTCTGAAAAGTTTCGGTCGTGCCATTGAAGTGCCTGAGAGCCAGATGGATGCGGTTGTAGGCGTCAGCGGCAGCGCACCGGCCTATGTTTTTATGTTTATCGAAGCAATGGCGGATGCGGCAGTGGCAGCAGGTATGCCCAGAAGCAAGGCATATGAATTTGCGGCTCAAGCTGTAATGGGCAGTGCAAAAATGGTGATTGAGACCGGAAAGCACCCCGGCGAGTTAAAAGATATGGTTTGTTCTCCCGGCGGCACAACGATCCAGGCCGTAAAAGTTCTGGAAGAAAAGAATTTCCGCGGAGCGGTTATTGATGCGATTGAAGCTTGTATTGATAAATCTAAGAGTTTGTAAATGTTACAAAAATATTAATCTAAAGTCGATTTGAACAGATAAGAAAGAGTAATTTTTAAGAGTAAAAATAATAAAAAAGTATACAATAAAAGCACGTTTTTATGCATAAAAACGTGCTTTTTTCATAAAATAATAAGGAAAATTTGACAAAAAAACGTTTCTTTGCTAATATGGGTGAACGTAACAAAGTTGTAACATTTGTGGAAAATTATGGAGGAAGATTATGAATACCAACGCACACAAGCGTGGTTTATGCTTATTCCTGGCAGTAATTTTAGCAGCTTTTGCCTGGGATTTTTCAGCATTAACCGTGCGTGCAACTGACACAGATCGTAATTTCGATTTGAACGCAGGTGCATCTCAAGTTGTAGAGGCAGACATTCTTTCGGAAGATGTGTCCTTTCAGGACAAAGTAGAAGAAGCACAGGAAGAAGTTGAGGAAAGAAACAAATTGGTTATGGCCAATGTGGACAAATCCGTAAACGTTCGTGCAGAAGCAAATAGTGAATCCGAGAAAGTAGGATTACTTTACGAGGATTGCGGCGGAACTATTTTGGAACGCGGAGACGGTTGGACCAAGTTACAATCTGGGGAATTGATTGGCTGGGTAAGCAACGATTATCTTTTATTCGGTGACGAAGCATGGGAATATGCCCATGAAGTAGGCGTTACCATTGCAACCGTAGAAGCAGAGGCGTTGAGAGTCCGTAAGGAGCCCTCTCAGGATGCCGGTGTATACGGACTTTTGGAAATTGACAGTCAGTATGAAGTAGTGGAAGAACTGGAAGGCTGGGTGGCTATCGAGTACGGTAAGTACACAGGATATGTTTCCAGTGAATTTGTAAGTACAGAGTTTTTTATCGAAGACGGCGAGACGATGGAGCAGATTAAGGAACGTGAGTATCTGCTTGCATTGGAAAAGGCGCAGTTGACTACGAATTTAGGGGCAATTCCCGGTTCGGAAGAAGAAGTAATGCTTCTTGCGGCATTGATTCACTGCGAAGCCGGAAACCAGAGCTATGAAGGAAAGCTTGGTGTTGGTGCGGTCGTATGTAACCGTGTTAAGAGCGGACGTTTCCCGAACACTATTTCAGAAGTTATCTTTTCACCCGGACAGTTTACTCCGGCGGGTAACGGCAAGGTTGCGGCAAGAGTGGCGGCCGGTGTGGATGATGAATGTATTCAGGCAGCAAGAGCTGCGTTGTCAGGCGAAACAACTGTAGGCGATGCGTTGTATTTCAGACGCGCAGGCAATAAGACAGGTTACGTTTTAGGTGACCATGTATTTTATTAATTTTACAATAAGGATAAAAGTTCTTTTTTCAAAGCAGAAGCTGCATTGGGAAAAGAACTTTTTTATATTTAAGGTTGCGTTGGTCCGAACTCTTTTGCTTGCGTCTTAAAATACTTTGTTGTATGATGAAAGTAATTTGCAAAGGAGGTGTGCAAATGTCACTGATTATGGCTATAGTATGGCTTGTTTTGATGATTGCCTTAGTGGTTGTGGAAGTGGCAACCTTAGGTCTTGTTTGCATTTGGTTTGCAATCGGTGCGTTGTTTGCTGCGATTGTGGCGGTGTTTGGCGGACCCTGGTGGTTGCAGTTGATTGTCTTTGTGGTGGTTTCGGCGGTTACGCTTATTTTTACAAAGCCCATTGCCAAGAAGTATTTTACGGATAAAATCCAGAAGACCAATTCCGAGGATTTGATAGGCAAGAAGGTAATGATAACGGAAGACGTGGACAATATCCGCGCAACCGGCGTGGCAGTAGCTTCCGGTTTGGAGTGGACGGCCCGTGCAAAAGAGGACAGCGTTACTTTTATAAAGGGAGAGTTTGCGTTGGTACATGCTATTGAGGGTGTTAAATTGATTCTTGTGAAGTGCCCTCAGGAACACGGCGCAGACGAGAAAGAGATTTTTCAGTATAAATAAGTGAAAACGGAAATAATAGTTTATATTGTTAAAACGGAAATAATGATGAAAGATGTGAGAACATCGATTTCGTTATAAAAATAAAAGAAAAGAGGGTAAAAGGATGAATGGAATGTTTTTAGTAGCAGAAGGCTTAGGCGCATTATTGTGCGTACTTGTTGTAGTTTTAATTGTTTTGGTAATAGTGGCACTGTCTTGTTTCAAGATTGTTCCCCAGGCAAACGCTTATGTTGTGGAACGTCTCGGTGCTTATCAGGGAACCTGGTCTGTAGGTTTTCATTTTAAGTTCCCTATTATCGACAGAATTGCCAAGCGAGTTATTTTAAAAGAGCAGGTTGTGGATTTCCCGCCTCAGCCTGTTATTACAAGAGATAACGTTACTATGCGTATTGATACCGTAGTATTTTATCAGATTACCGATCCGAAGTTGTTTGTATACGGTGTAGAAAATCCCCTTATGGCGATTGAAAACTTAACAGCAACTACATTGCGTAATATCATCGGTGAAATGGAACTTGACCAGACTCTTACTTCACGTGAAATTATCAATACCAAGATGCGTGCGTCTCTTGACGTAGCAACGGATCCCTGGGGTATTAAGGTAAACCGTGTTGAATTAAAGAACATTATGCCTCCCGCAGCAATTCAGGATGCGATGGAGAAGCAGATGAAGGCAGAACGTGAACGTCGTGAAGCCGTAACTAAGGCGGAAGGTGAGAAGAAGGCATCTATCCTTGAAGCGGAAGGTAAGAAGGCTGCAGCTATTCTTACTGCAGAAGCTGAGAAGGAATCTGCAATTCTTCGTGCGGAAGCTGAGAAAGAGAAGAAGATTAAAGAAGCGGAAGGTCAGGCTGAAGCTATCAGAAAAGTGCAGGAAGCAAATGCGGAAGGTATCCGTATGATTCGTGAAGCAGGTGCTGATGAGGCTGTTCTTAAGATTAAGAGCTTAGAAGCTTTTGCGGCAGCAGCGAACGGTCAGGCTACCAAGATTATTATCCCTTCTGAAATTCAGGGTATTGCAGGTCTTGCTGCAAGCGCGAAGGAAGTTTTGGATAAATAAATCAGGGAAGATGCGGCTGTTTTAGAGAAAAGACAGCGGAAAGATATTATGTTTTAGAAAGATTTTTACGGAGGAAAATAAAATGAGCGTACAGCTAAAAGGTCGCGATTTTTTAACCTTAAAAGATTTTACGGCGGAAGAAATCGATTATTTCTTAAAATTATCCGCAGATTTAAAAGATAAAAAGAAGAAGGGCGTTCCCATGGACGTCCTTCGCGGGAAAAATATTGTATTGATTTTTGAGAAGACTAGTACCAGAACCAGATGTTCTTTTGAAGTGGCTGCGTTCGACTTAGGCATGGGCGTTACATATCTGGATCCTTCCGTAAGCCAGATTGGTAAGAAGGAAAGTATTGCAGATACCGCAAGAGTATTAAGCCGTATGTATGACGGTATTGAATACCGTGGCTACGGACAGTCTATCGTAGAAGAATTGGCAAGATGTTCTGACGTACCCGTATGGAACGGTTTGACCAACGAGTATCATCCCACGCAGATGCTTGCGGATATGCTTACCATTCAGGAACAGCTTGGTCGCTTAAAAGGCGTAAAATTAACTTATATGGGCGATGCCCGCTACAACATGGGCAACTCCCTTATGATTGCCTGTGCGAAAATGGGTATGCATTTTACGGCATGTGCACCGAAGAGATATTTCCCGGACGAAGCGTTGATTAAGCAGTGCGAAGAGTATGCGAAGGAGAGCGGAGCAACCCTGCGTTTTACCGAGGATGTGGAAGAAGGTACCAAGGATGTGGATGTAATTTACACTGATGTTTGGGTATCTATGGGCGAGCCCGACAACGTATGGGTTGAGCGCATCAAGGATTTGACACCTTACCGCGTGACGATGGACGTTATGAAGAATGCCGGCGAAAATGCAATCTTTTTACATTGCCTGCCTTCTTATCACGACCACAAAACCACCATCGGTAAGCAAATTGGCGAGAAATACGGCTTAAGCGAGTTGGAAGTAACCGACGAAGTATTCGAGTCTTCTTACTCAAGAGTTTTTGAAGAGGCTGAGAACAGAATGCACACCATCAAGGCTATGATGGCGGCAACACTGGGGGCATTTGAGAATGAGTGATAACAGAGTTGTGCTTTGCGGCGCCAATGCCTATGAGCAGAAGTACTATTTAAATGAGCAGTTTGCCAAGCTTCCCCAGGCGGTAAAAGATGAACTTCAGATTATCTGTGTGCTTTTTACTGAGGAAGTGGGTGGCGTTTTTACCATGGTGTTTGAGGAGGACGGAAGTCTCTCTTTGGAAACCGTGGCGGAAGAAACAGACATTTACTATGATGAGATTTCCAGCGGTCTTTTGGTGCAGGAAATCCGAAGAAACCGTCAGGACTTCTTTGAATCCTTAAAGATTTATTATCGTGTTTTTGTGCAGGGAGAATCTATTGAGGAATTGCTGAAAGAAGTTGAAGAATAGCCGATAGAATTGACTGTTGTACGAAAAGAGGCAGCAGTAATGCTTTGGCAGGTGGAATAAGTAAGATGTGAGATATAAAAGAAAGAGGTAGCAATATGCTTCTGGTTGTAGATGTAGGAAATACCAATACGAACTTCGGTGTATACGAAGGAGAGGAACTTCTCGTCAAGTTCAAATTGATGTCCAAACTTGAGAGAACTTCGGATGAGTTTGGTATGGCAATTTGTGATTTGCTGAAGTTAAACAACATTGATAAAAAGCAGATTGAAGGTGCAATCATTGCCAGTGTAGTGCCCAATGTGATGCATGCGTTGGTGGGCGCAATTGAGCGCTATATCGAAACCAAGCCATTGATTGTGGGACCGGGAATCAAAACCGGAATTAAAATTATTACCGAGAATCCCCGTGAAGTTGGTGCGGACCGTATTGTAGATGCGGTAGCGGCGTACGAAAAATACGGCGGACCGGTTCTGGTTATGGACTTCGGAACAGCGACAACCTACGATTTGGTGACGGCGGACGGTTCTTTTGCGGCAGGTATTACAGCGCCCGGTATTAAGATTTCAGCGAGAGCTTTGTGGGAGGATACTGCAAAGTTACCTAAGATTGAAATTAAGAAGCCGGCATCTATTTTAGCGCAGGAAACCATCAGCAGTATGCAGGCGGGACTTGTATACGGCCAGATTGGACAGACCGAATATATTGTTAAAAAAGTAAAAGAAGAAAGCGGCCTTGCTGACTTGAAGGTTGTGGCAACCGGCGGACTCGGCAGTATCATCAGTGACGAGACAGATGCTATTGATGTATACGACAGACAGCTTACGTTGGAAGGCTTGCGTTTGATTTATGAGAAGAACAGAAAGAGCGGAGGAAAGAATTAGGTGAACACCTTAAGGATTGGAGATGTAAACTTAAATAATCCTTTTATCTTGGCACCCATGGCAGGAGTAACAGACCTGCCATTTCGTGTTTTATGCAGTGAAATGGGTGCGGGAATGAATTGTATGGAGATGGTCAGCGCCAAGGCGATTACCTATAATAATAAGGCAACCTGGGATATGATGAAGATTGACCCGCGGGAGACCTGCGTGTCCCTTCAGTTGTTTGGTTCGGAACCCGAGGTAATGGCAGAGGCGGCCAAAAGAATAGAGGAACTGCCTTTTCAGATTATGGATATCAATATGGGATGTCCTGTGCCCAAGGTGGTAAACAACGGCGAAGGCAGTGCCCTGATGAAAAATCCGCTTCTCGTGGGGCAGATTGTGGAGGCAGTGGCAGGAGCCATAAGCAAGCCCCTTACGGTAAAAATCCGCGCCGGTTATGATGAGGATTCTATCAACGCAGTAGAGATTGCCCGCATTGCCCAGGAGAGTGGGGCGGCGGCCGTGGCGGTTCATGGACGCACCAGACAGCAATTCTATTCCGGAACGGCAGATTGGGAGATTATCGCCCGCGTCAAAGATGCCTTGTCCATTCCGGTAATCGGTAACGGGGACGTGGTGGACGGGCCTTCCGCAGAAAGATTAATGAAAGAAACCGGTTGTGACGGTGTCATGATTGGGCGTGCTGCCAGAGGAAACCCGTGGATTTTTCAAAACATTATTAAATATTTTGAGACCGGCGAAGTAGTAGGCAAACCGCCTATGGAAGAAATGCAACAGATGATTCTTCGCCACAGTAAAATGCTTCTTGAGTGCAAGGGCGAGTACACCGCAGTCCGCGAAATGCGTCAGCACGTGGCCTGGTATACATGCGGTTATCACAATTCCGCAGCGCTGAGACGAAGGATTAACGAGGCGGAGAGCATAGAAGAGCTGGAAAGAATGGTATGTGAGGATAACAAGGCGAAGTAGTCGGTAAATAGTATAATTGAATGGATATATCGTATTTCGACAGGAAATGTAGTATACAATTATAATGAACAATATTCATAGCACAGCAAGGGGAGAGGTTTTCTCTTGTTCGAGGACCGTTTTTGGTCGTCGGCGCTTAATGAGAGGATTTGCATACAAATCATCGAATTTAGCGTCCGTTACGTACCAAAACCGAGCGAAAGCGTGTCCGAGAACATAGAAAACCTCTCCCCTTGCGTCTTATTATATTCAATAATTCTTGACAACCCCGCGCATCAAGGCTAAAATAGGCTTGGACTGCGTCTATCCTTGGGATAGTTGCGCCCATTTTTCGGTTAAAAAGTTGTTTTTAGGAGCTTTTTGAGGGCCGGATAAGTTTTTGAAATGAAGATTTGCAGTATTTGTCTTTTATTTATAGAAAGGAGTACATATTATGTACAACAAAGTTGCAACGGATTTGAATTTCGTACAGCGTGAAAAAGAAGTAGAGAACTTCTGGAAAGAGCAGGATATTTTCCGTAAAAGTATGGAAAACCGTAAGGAAGGCGAAACCTATACCTTTTATGACGGACCGCCTACCGCAAACGGAAAGCCTCACATCGGCCACGTTTTAACACGTGTTATCAAGGACATGATTCCCCGCTACAGAACCATGAAGGGTTATATGGTTCCCCGTAAGGCAGG
>JAGAQZ010000096.1 GCA_017622505.1 Lachnospiraceae bacterium | reverse complement strand
GGTATGACCATTGCGGCTTTGATTATTGTATCTATCCTTTTAAAAGCAACCGGTAACGGCGGTAAGGAATCAATGATTGCAGCGATTGCAATTGGTACCGTAGTATGTATCGTTGCTGCTATGGCAGGTGATACATCACAGGATTTAAAGACCGGTTTCTTAGTTGGTGCAACCCCTAAGAAGCAGCAGATTGGTGAATTAATCGGTGCAGTGGTTTCGGCCCTTGCAATCGGTGGTGTGCTTTACCTTTTAAACGAAGCTTGGAGTTATGGTTCCGCAGAGCTTCCTGCACCGCAGGCAGGCATTATGAAGCTGGTAGTAGAAGGTGTTATGGGTGAGAATCTTCCTTGGGCGCTTATTATTGCAGGTGCAGGCATTGCAATTGCAATGGAAATTATCGGTGGTTCCGTACTTCCTTTTGCGGTAGGTATGTATTTACCTATTCACTTAAGCGCACCTATTATGTGCGGTGGTCTTGTTAAGCTTCTTGTTGAAAAGAACAAAAAGGCTAAGGCCGAAGAAAGAGAAGGACAGCTTGAAAACGGTATTCTTTTCTCTTCAGGTATGATTGCAGGTGAAGGTTTAATTGGTATTGCTTTGGCGATTCTTGCTATTATTCCTACAGCACTTACAGATGCGGAAGGAAATGCACTTAGCGTTGGACAGGTAATCGATCTTTCCGGTAAATTCTCAACAGGAAATATCGGCGGTCTGGTATTCTTCGCATTATTGATTGGTTCATTCTTATTCTTTATTTACAAAAAGCACAAACCTTCTTTGGAAGAGGTAACGAAGGCAGAAATTGAAGCAGAAGTTGTTGCAATGGAAGGTGCCGATAAAGAGCAGGAATAAGATACTATTTACGAGAGATAAGCAAATAAAAACAATCATAAGATAAAGAAAATAATTTATCTGTGAGGTAAAAGCATGAATTTAAATGATTTACAGCCCAAAGAGGTATTCCGGTTTTTCTATGAGATTTGCCGGATACCTCACGGCAGTTACAATATTGATGCCATCAGTGACTATCTGGTGGCATTTGCCAAAGAAAGAAATTTAGAGGTTCGTCAGGACGAACTAAAAAATGTCATTATTAAAAAGCCTGCAACAGAAGGATATGAAAAAGAAGAAACCTTGATTTTACAGGGCCATATGGATATGGTAGCCGTAAAAGATGCCGAGTCGGACATTGATTTGGAAAAAGAACCCTTACGCTTGAATTTCAAGGACGGTTGCCTTTATGCAGAGGGCACCAGCCTTGGCGGTGATGACGGTATTGCGGTAGCCTATGCGCTGGCAATTTTGGATTCTGATACAATCAAACACCCTGCGTTGGAAGTGGTTTTTACCGTAAACGAAGAAGTGGGTATGGATGGTGCCATCGGCATTGATTTGTCAGACTTAAAAGGTACAAGACTTTTAAACATCGACTCGGAAGAGGAAGGTGTGCTTTTGACTTCCTGTGCCGGCGGTATGCGCGTACACGCAGTACTCCCCGTGAAAAGAGTTCCTGCGGAAGGTACTTGTGTAGAGATTACCTTAAGCGGTTTGAAGGGCGGACATTCCGGTGCGGAAATTCATCACGGAAGAGCCAATGCAAATCACACCATCGGCAGAATTTTGTCAGAGTTGTCAAAGAAGGTTGATTTTAACATCGTGCAGATTTCAGGCGGTGAAAAAGATAATGCGATTCCTTTGTATGCGGAAGCAGTATTGGCGATAAAGAATCCAGATATGGCATTGATGAAGGCTGAATTGGAATGCTTGGAAGCAATGCTTAACAATGAATATGCAGGCAAAGAAGAGAATATTTTAATTACTTTGCGTAAGTTGGAGAGCGGAAACGCAGAGATGGTGGAAGAAGCATCGACCAAATCCATCTATGAGTATCTGTGTGCGGTTCCTGACGGCGTAATCGCCATGAGCGGATTAAACCCCGGCTTTGTGGAAACATCGCTTAATTTGGGCGTTTTAAAGCTTACAGAGGCAGGTTTGGAAGCGGATTATGCATTGCGAAGCAGTATTGAGCAGTCGAAGCTGTTCCTGAGGGATAGAGTTGATATGATTACAAGAGCTTTCGGTGGTTTTTGTGAATTCTCAGGCGACTATCCCGGTTGGGAGTATAAGGCAGTTTCGCCTTTGCGTGAAAAGATGATTCGCGTGTATGAAGCCTGCTACGGAAATTCTCCGGAAGTGACGGCAATTCATGCAGGTTTGGAGTGCGGTATCCTTTTGGAGAAAAAGAAAGATTTGGATTGCATTTCTTTTGGTCCTGATATTTATGATATTCATACGACCAAGGAGCGTATGCCCGTATATTCCGTAAAGAGAACCTGGGAGTATCTTCTAGCAATTCTTGCAGAGAAGGAATATGAATAGTTATACTGCATTCATTTGAGAATGTAAGGAGATATATATTTTAGTTTATATTAAAAAGTAAAGTAAATCCCGGAACTGGGGATTTATTATAAAAGTAACCAAAGATTTTAAACATAACAGAAAGGTAAAAATCTTATGAAAAAAACACGAATGAAAATTGCAGTGTTGCTGGTATGTGTTATGACGCTTTTCTTCGGTATGACCGTATATGCAACAGATGCAGAAACACTTGATGCGCAGACAACGGCAGAGATTGCTGAAACCGGTGCAGAAGAAAATGCCGAAGTAGTTTATTCAGAAGAAGATATGGCTGCAGCATTGGATTATGTTGATAACTATGACTCTAATTTGATGGCAGATGGTGAAGCATTTGAAGGAAATCTTGAAAATGCAGTTGCTGTTATCCGTTCTGACGTAGAAGTGTATGCTACATTTTTGGCTTTGCTTCCGCCACTCATTGCAATTGTGCTTGCTTTGATTACAAAGGAAGTGTATATGTCTTTGTTTATCGGTATTTTATCAGGTTCATTGCTTTATACAATGTTCCATCCGGTACAGACCGTAACTAAGACTTTTGACACTATTATTTCAAAACTTGCAGATGGTTGGAACGTTGGTATCATTATTTTCCTTGTTATCCTTGGTATTATGGTTAGTTTAATCAACAAGGCCGGCGGTTCTGCAGCGTACGGTGAATGGGCGGCAAAGAAGATTAAAGGTCGCAAGGGTGCTTCTTTAGCGACATTTGCATTGGGCGCCATGATTTTCGTAGATGACTATTTTAACTGCCTTACCGTGGGTAGCGTAATGCGTCCCGTAACGGATGAAAGTAAAATTTCCCGTGCGAAACTTGCATATTTGATTGATGCAACAGCTGCGCCGATTTGTATTATTGCGCCGATTTCTTCCTGGGCGGCAGCGGTTACTTCCGTAGCACCCGAAGGAGAAGGTTTATCTTTATTTATTCGTTCAATCCCTTATAATTTCTATGCGTTATTAACAATCGTAATGATTATTGCAATTTCGCTTATGGGATTTGATTACGGTCCTATGAAGAAGCATGAATTAAATGCGTTAAAGGGCGATTTGTTTACTACAGGTAAGGAAGGAAACGAAACTGAAGTTGCGCCTTCAAATAAGAAGAAGGGCAAAGTAATCGATTTGATTCTTCCTGTTATTGTGTTGATTGTATCCTGCGTTATGGGTATGGTATACACTGGCGGATTCTTCGATGGTGTAGATTTCATTACTGCATTCTCAGAATGTGATGCATCTGTAGGTTTGGTATTGGGTTCATTCATTGCCCTTGCTTTTACTTTTATTTATTATCTTGTAACAAGAAGATTGACATTTAAGGAGTTGACAGCTTCTTTTACGGAAGGCTTTAAGGCTATGGTACCTGCGATTATGATCCTTACTTTCGCATGGACCTTAAGCGGTATTACTATGGATTTGGGTGCGAAAGTATTTGTTGCGGAATTTGTTCGTATCAATGCGTCAGGACTTACCTGGTTATTACCTGCAATTGTATTCGTGATTGCAATCGGACTTGCGTTCTCAACCGGTACATCATGGGGAACCTTTGGTATTTTATTACCTATCGTATGTGCGGTATTCCCTGGCGGTGGAGAACTTATGATTATTTCCATTTCAGCTTGTCTTGCAGGTGCGGTTTGCGGCGACCACTGTTCACCGATTTCAGATACCACAATTATGGCATCTGCAGGTGCACAGTGTAACCACATTAACCACGTATCAACCCAGTTGCCGTATGCATTAACGGTTGCGGCTGTATCTTTTGTTGCCTTCCTTTTTGCAGGTCTTATTAAGACTTGGTGGATTGCATTGCCTGTATCAATCGTGGCAATGGTTGTTGTATTGATTATTATGAAAACTGTTATGACAGGTAAAAAAGAAGAAGCTTAAAATTGCAAAATAAAAGCAAGGAGACATTTCAATGTCGAGACAATTTTGGAAACCGGGAAATATGCTGTATCCGTTACCGGCGGTAATGGTAAGCTGTCAAAGACCCGGAGAGAAACCGAATATAATTACATTGGCATGGGTGGGCACTGTAAACAGTGACCCGCCCATGGTTTCCATATCCGTAAGACCGGAGCGTTATTCCTACGATATCATTCGTGAAACAGGCGAATTTGTCATTAACCTGACTACCGAAAGCTTGGTAAAAGCTACCGATTACTGTGGTGTCCGTTCAGGGCGTGATGTGGACAAATATAAGGAAATGGGCCTGACACCCTGTGAGTCTAAAGAAATCAACGTACCCGGAATTGCAGAAAGCCCCGTATGTATGGAGTGTCGTGTGAAACAGGAGATTCCTTTGGGGTCACATACTATGTTTATTGCAGAAGTTGTGGCAGTATCCGTGGATGAGAAGTATATGAACGAAACAGGTAAATTTTCCCTGGATCAGACCGGCTTGATTGCCTATTCCCACGGGGAATATCTTACCTTGGGAGATAAGATTGGAAGCTTCGGTTATTCTGTGCGTAAGAAAAAATAATAAAGCTTAAACTAACACATTGACTTTTAAAAATCATAGGATATAATATAATTAAAGAGGGATATTGGTGTATTATACACTATAATTAAGGGGGAAAAGGCAATGGCATGGAAGGCGCAGAACGAGATTAGTGCGACGGATGCGAAGCGCATCGACGGCAGTATTTTACAGGTGGATAATCATAAGAAAAATATGATTTATCAGCTTGGGGAAGCTTTTTATAAGGCAAATAAAGACAATGCAGATGCAGTAGCAGATTACAAGGTTACAATCGATAATATTAATAAATTGGAGTACAACCGCAAAGTTTGGATTAATCGCAAGATGAAGCTTCAGGGGATGCGAATTTGCGAAGGTTGTGGCAATGTATTACCTTACGAAAGTGCTTTTTGTAACCGATGCGGTGTCAAGTTGGAAGCGGTAGCAGAAGACTTATTAGAGCTGGAAGGGGAACAGCCTAATTCAGAGAATGCATAGTCGTTTATTAAGGGGATAAACAACATATTTGTGTAAGGAGTGAATAAAGGAGGAATGTAATATGGCAGAGCAATACTATATCGCGCACAACACCAGAACAGACGAGTATCTGGCCGAAAAATTTCTTCGAGGATTCTATATGACGGTTGATGTCACATCAGCAGTAAAATGTAAAAGTGAGTTGGAATTACAGAAGAAGATTGATAAGGCAAATGTAGATTACAAATCACAGTTATCAATTGAAACAATTACAGTATATTAAATGCAGATTCAGTAAAACCAGGTAAGTCATCTCACCTGGTTTTTATTATTCTGTGGTGAGAAGCAGCGTAAGTATTGTATCACCATAGTTATGTGAGCTTTTTGATAAAAGGAAAAGGAATGAAGGCACATTTTTATTATTACGGCAAAACAATTCTTGGTATTATAGCACTTGGTGTGTTTGGATATATGTATTTGAAGAATCCCGAGAATCTTAATTTTAAGGCTGATAATCATTGGATTGGTGTGGATATATTCTGGGCGATTCTTTTCGTGGATTTATTACAGAGATTCATACCCTGCAAGTTTCATGCCATCGGACAGCAGAAGTATTTGAAAAGACATTTTATACCTTCTAAGAGTTTTGAAGAAAATGGCAGTTTTTCGGAGAAAGAGCGTCAATACAAGCGAACCATAGATAGAAGAACTATAGTGACGTTAGGACTTTTCTTTTTGATGAATGTGGTTTGGCTGATATTTTATGTGATTGGTATTTTTCGTCCGCAGGAACTGTTCGGACTGATGCTTTTGTATTTTATCGGTGATATGATATGCGTATTTGGTATATGTCCTTTCCGGTTGATTTTTTTACGTCACCGTTGTTGTAATGTGTGTCGTATTTATAATTGGGATTCCATAATGCTTGTAACACCGCTTATGATTGTTCCAAGCCTGTATTCCTGGAGTTTGGGAGTGATAGCCTTTGCATATACCCTTGTCTGGGAAGTGGCGTATTATAAGCATCCGGAACGGTTTTATGACAGCAGTAATGCTGCACTTCGTTGCAGTCATTGCCGGCAGAAAATGTGCCCGAGCAGATATAAAAAGAATAAGAAAAAGAAGAATGCAGAAGCCTCATAAGGCTTCTGTTTTCTTGGGCTGGCACGTTTTTAGATGTTTATGGCATATGAATAGTTGAAACGTAAAAAAGCAGAATCAAAATTGATTCTGCTTTCGCATTGTGTTAAAATAAAAAAATCGGAGTGACAAGATTCGAACTTGCGACCTCTGCCTCCCTAAGGCAGCGCTCTAGCCAAACTGAGCCACACCCCGATAGATGTATGAGTTTTCGTAACTCACGAATGCTATTATAAGCTGAAACCTATGTAGAAGTCAAGCATTTTTTAAAAATAAAATAAAAAAAGAAAAATAGCGAAAAAACGCATTGTTTGGAGAGATAAAATGAAGAAAGAACCGAAAAACTATTTAAAAACCTATATGGGTAGAAAAGTAGATCCGATGGAGGTGTCTGCGGAAGATATTACCCTGGAAGATATTGCCCATGCTTTGTCCTTGATGTGTCGCGGAAACGGACAGGTGGTGCACTTTTATTCCGTAGGACAACATTGCATCAATTGCACCAAGGAAGCCAAAGCCAGAGGGTGGAATGAAAGGCTACAGTTAGGATGTCTTTTACACGATGCGGCAGAGGCCTATATGAGTGATTTGATTACGCCGATTAAGGTGCATATGCCACAGTATTATGATATTGAAGACCGTTTCCTGAAAGCGGTTTATGAGAAGTTTAACCTGGGGGATTTGACGAAGGAAGAGTGGGATCAAATTATGGATGTCGATCGGGCCTTACTGATTTATGATTTGGTGGAATTGTTAAAGGAGCCTGTGCCGGAAGAAGGGTATCAGGTGGTGCGTGTGCCGGATATTGCTTTTAAGCCGTTTGAGAAAGTGGAAGAAGAGTATAAAGAGATTGCCTTGGCGTTAATGAAAATATTGAAGGCATAAACAATATAAAATTAATAAAGAATTTGTCTGTATTAAACGCAATTTTGTGAGTAAACAGAAGTATCTTCGGAAAGAATATTGCTATAAATAAATCCAAATGACTGAAATGCACTGAATGTTGGTGTTATGGGAAGTTACGGATTGGAAAAGGCAGATAAGATATGAGCAATATTCTGGATTATGTGAGAACTTACGGGAACGAGACTTTTACGGAGCGACATTTTTCATCGGCGGATGCCCTTGTGTTGGCCCAGCTATCCTATATGGATTGGTCAGAGGCTGTGCCGGGCCTTAAGGATGAGAAAGATTTTATTCGTTTAAAAGACCTTTTGTATTTTGAAGATTTGGAACGGATGATCCGGTGGTCGGTTTCTAAGACGGGGAATCGTGAGTTGTTTTATCAGGCGGCCAACAGCAAGCGGTTTGGTGAAGTGAAATTAAATTATTACCTTGATATTTGGAATGAAGATGCAAACGTACAGTTATCTGCATTGACGTTTCTCTTACCCTGTGGGCGTGCCTGCGTTACGTTTCGCGGAACGGATGAAAGTATCAACGGTTGGAAAGAAAGTTTTAGTATGGTGTATCGTTTTCCGGTGCCGGCCCAGGAATATGCGGCGATATATTTAAACCAGGTGGGTAAAAGAATTGACAATCCGCTGATTGTATGTGGTCATTCCAAGGGCGGTAATCTGGCGGTGTATGCGTCGGTATGTTGCGATGACAACATCAGGCAGAGAATCCGCAGGATTTATAATTTTGACGGGCCCGGCTTTTGGGAGGAATTTCTGGCAGATGAAAGGTATAAAGAAACAGTGCCCAAGATTCGCAAATACGTGGCGCCGGAAAGTTTTATCGGATTACTGCTGAAAGATGAAGCCACCACTTTTATGGTGGAATGTAAGTCCAAGGGGATGCAACAGCATGACCCTTACCAGTGGGAACTGTTTCGCGGACGGCTTCGTAGAGTAAGTAAATATAATTGTAAAAGACGTCAAAGCGGTGAAGGATTGAATACAAGAATTCTTGCGGCACCGAAAGAGAAGTGTCGGGCTGTGATTGACGGATTCTTTGATGCGGCTGCGGACAGCGGAGTGCAAAAACTTCCGGAATTGAATAAGGAATACACGCTGGAAGTGTTAAGAAGATTTCGTGGTAACTGCAAGTACGACAGGGAGTCGTTGATTGTTTTTGCAAGGCTTATGCTTTATATGCTGCCCGGGCGAAAAATACTGCGTTGACAGTGGCAGAGTGCAGAATATTTTGGTATAATAAAAAGAGTTTTTATTTTTATAAAAAAGGAGCAAAAGAGAATGGAATCAAAAGTGCAAATTGAAGGAATTTTAAATAAAACCATTAGCTTTTCCATGCAGCAGAATCGCATCAATGCGTTGAAAAAAATACGCATCGCTAATCTGACAACGGAGGAGTATAACGGTCTTACGGTCAAAATCTCTTTTGCCCCGGGCTTTGCCACCAATATGGAAGTGGCAGTGTTAAAACTTGCCGGTGGCGAGAAGGTTGAGTTAAACAATCTTGTGCCGGTGATTAACGGTGAATATCTTGCTTCCTTAACGGAGAAAGAAGTGGGAACCGTTACGGTAGAGGTGTATAACGGTGAGGAATTGTTGGGAACCGAGAATATGGAGATTGAAATTCTGCCTTACGGGCAGTGGAGCGGTTGTGTGTATATGCCGGAGCTTCTCTGTGCTTTTGTAATGCCCAATCACCCTGCTGTACAGGGAATTGTGGCAAAGGCAGCAACCTGGCTTGAGAAATGGAAGGGCGAGCCGTCCATCCTTGGCTATTCTACCCAGAATCCCAATGAAGTAAGAATGCAGATGGCAGCAGTATATGAGGCGATTAAGCAGGAGGCGATTGCATATTGCCTTCCGCCGGCGTCTTACGAGACCGTAGGCCAAAAGATTCGCACTGCAGATGAAATCGTCGGCCAGAAGATGGCTACCTGCCTGGATTTGGCTGTATTATACGCTTCTGCTTTGGAGGCAATGAGCTTAAATCCTTTGATTATGATACATAAAGAGCATGCATATATCGGTTGCTGGTTGGAAGAGAAGTCCTTTGCGGAATGCGTACAGGACGATGTTTCTGCGCTTTTAAAACGTACGGCAGAAGGTATTGATGAAATTGCGATTGCAGAATGTACGGTTATGACAGCAGGTAAAAACGTATCCTTTGAAGATGCCTGCAAGACGGCTAAAGAATTACTTGCCAAGGAAGATGACTTCCATATGGCAATTGATGTGGAGCGTTGCCGTGGCGGTAATATCAGACCTTTACCTGCAAGAGTGCTGGAAAACGGTACATATACCATCGTATCTTATGATACTGCGCCCGAAGAGGCGGCTGCCCCGAAGGAGTTAAGTACAGCCGGTCGCGGTGCAACGGTTACCGAGAATACAATGACAAAGCAGAAGTTGTGGGAGCGTAAACTCCTTGATTTGAGTCTTCGGAATACCCTGCTTAATTTCCGTGTCACCAAAGCCGGTATCCAATTGATGGTAGATGACCCTGCCCATTTGGAAGATGCGTTAAACCAGGGGGAGGATTTTGCAATTTTTCCTTTGCCTGCGGATTCTAATCTGACACCCGGCACGGATAAAATCTTTTCCGTTACGGATTATGCGGAAGAAATTAAAACCATTGCGGTTTCGGAATTTAAGAGTAAGAGAATCCGTACTTTTATGCCGGAAGAGGAGCTTGCCAAAGGTATGAAATACCTGCAGCGCCAGGCGAAACTCAGTATGGAAGAAAACGGTTCCAATACCCTTTATCTTGCACTTGGTTTCCTGAAATGGTATGAGTCTGACGTAAGCCAGAAACCCCGCTATGCGCCCCTTGTTATGGTGCCGGTGGATGT
>JAGAQZ010000095.1 GCA_017622505.1 Lachnospiraceae bacterium | reverse complement strand
GAATATCATCCAAATCGCCGTATTCTTCCTCCAATGCCTCTTTTACCTGTTCTTTCGCATAAGCGCTTTCTGTAATCTTTAAGATAAAATTATCTGTTGAACCGCTTACAGAAGCTGACGCACTGTCTTTATTCGGGATACCATCCTTATCAATGGTTACCGACGTATTCGGCTTGGTAATTACTGTTGTCGAACCGCCATTGTTATTTGAACCGCTATTATTATTGGAATTACCTGAAGAAGGCGCATCCTTATAAGTAGCTGTCACGGTCAAATTAGACGCCGGCATAGTCAAGGTTGTTGCTGCCGTGCTTGCTGAAGCAATAGTTACTCCCTGTGTTTCGGTTACCCATTTATCAAAGACTTTACCACTGGGCGGATTATCCGCAAGCAAGATTGCATTGGCGCCTGACGCATAACTTCCGCTACCGCTACCACCAACAACGGTCAAAGTATAAAGTGTAGCATTGTTTGTTCCGTTTCCGGTTCCATTACCGTTTCCGCCGGTACCGCCATTTCCGGAACCGTTTCCGTCTCCACCATTTCCGGAACCTGTATCATTTGTAATCTTTTCATACTGTGCATAAATGGTTAAATCATCTTGTACGTTGCTAAACGCAGGTCTCCAACCTGTAAACTTATAACCTGTTCTTTCCGGACTTACAGGTGTTACCGCAGTACCACCCTGTGGTACAACCTGTGTACTTAAAACCTTATCGTCATGATCCACAAACTGCACGGTATAAGTCACTTCACCTTCCGGCACATAAGTAGCGTAAGTCTTCATATCTTCCATAACGCCTACCGGATTGGGCATCCATGCCTTAAAGACATATCCTGCCTTTGTAGGAACAATATGCGTCTCTGCATTACCGCCGGCAGGTACTTCTACCGTATCCAAAATAGTAACCGCATCATCATCATAGAATGTAACCTTAAAAGTTACCGGCTTATCAGACACTACAATATTGCTGAAATTACTTGCATAATCTGCAGCCGGACTATCAGCCTCACAATAGAATGTGATCGTCTGCGGGTCATCTTCAAACGCAGAATTATCAATAACGCTTAATGTTTTAGGAATTTCTAAATATCGGATATTACTCTTTCTAAACGCATGTTTAGCTATCTTACGGATAGAATCCGGTAAAATCACCGAATATAATTCATCCGTTTCTGCAAAAACAGATTCCGGCAATTCCGTTATTTTACTTTCTGAAAAATCAGCCGACAAAATGCCATCGCAATTCATCGCTGCTTCTTCAGCAACCGCGGTGATTCCTGCCAATTCCTGTTTAGTCAATGTACCGGTACCGTAACTCAAACCTCTGGGCTCAAGTACTTCCAAAAGAGAAGTTTTACTACCATTTGCAGTTCCGTAAACAACCGCCTGATCACAAGTATAATTCGGATTATTTCCAAATTCTACATGAGTCAAAGCACTACAGCCCTTAAAAGGTCTGATACCGTACTCTTCCAACGGACTTAAAATATCAACATCTTCAAGTTTCTCGCAGTCTTTAAATGCGTAATCGCCTAACTTAGAAGTTTCTCCGTTAATATAAGCACCAATTAAATTACTACAACCCGCAAACGTATAGGGATCTATCGTTTCCAAACCGTTGGTTGTAATAGAATTAATCTCAACGTTTGCACTCTCTCCGGCAACATCTTTTCCTTCTGCGTCCAAACCTGAGAAAATACCTTCTTTAATGGTTTCAACGCCTGTGGGCAAAACAATATTCAATGCTGAATTAAGAACATCAATCTGGTCCTGGGACAGACTATCGCCTCTCTTATATGCAGCATATGCCGTTGCTGCAGCCTGAGCATTCTCCGGAGTGATATATGGATAATTTGAAGCCGAATAACTACTTAAATCATTTAATTTCGGATAATCAACCAACTCATTGGTTCCTTTATCCGGATTATACTGAATGGTTAAGTTACTGGGCCAACCTGTATAAAATGTAATATAGGTCAATTCCTGGCTACCGGTATTAATATTATTTGCAGAATTCATTGCATAGTCAAAAGGCGCACTTCCTTCTTCTGCCGGTGCAGTAAATGTTAATACAGGCTTAGCGTCCAATGTACAAGTATCCAAAATAGGATCAATTACCTGTATATCAAAAGCACCGTCTCCGATTGTTGTCAACGAAATCGGCTCCTCAAAAATAACATCCTTTAATGCATGGCATCCCTTAAACGCATTGTCCTGAATCTCTGTAATGGTTGAAGGAATAGTAATCTTTGTCAATCTGTGATTTGCCTGGAAACTGTCGCTTCCGATGACCGTAATTTTATAAGGTCCGATAATACCCGGAATATCAATCTGCTTCACGGTATCATCCATATAAAAATAGATTAACTCATTAAAATTATTTACACGGAATACACTCTGTCCGCTTCCGGCATCTCCTGTAGCGTTAACAACCTTTTCATATATTTCTTCATCAAGATACTTAAATGCATAACTGTTAGTCTTAGAAATATCATGAATTTTAGAATCCGCAGGACCTTCAAAATAGAATTCTGCCGGTAACTGCGACATTAGTTTCTCAAAAGTCACATCTTCTTTCGCAACCATTTGCATATTCGGATTCGGAATTTTGATATATTTCAGCGAAGTATCCCCTTCAATCCATGCGATGTCAAAATCCTGACTAAAATACTCTGGGAAAATCAAACATTCCAGCGAAGTACAATTCTTAAACACATCAGGACCAACCTGCTGTAATAATACCTGCTGTCCGTTAGCATTTAAATCAATTTCAGTCATACCCGCACAACCTTCAAATGCAGAGTCACCAATCTTGGTAACCGCAACGGGCATCGTAAATTTTTCAAGACTTCGGCAATTATAAAATGCATGATCACCAAGAGACTTAATACTAGAATTAGTAGGGAAGTTTGCATATTTTAAGTTAACGCAATTTGCAAAGGCATAATTTCCGATTGTATTAGCACCATCACCAAGTTCAATACCTTGCAATGACGCACACTCATAAAAAGCATAATCGCCGATACCAAGCAAATCACCACCTGTTTTTAAGGTAGTAATATTGGTAGCCTTAGAGAAAATACCAACATTAGGAGTATCATCTAATACCCATGTATCTCCTTCTTTTACAACATGCTGACTTGAAATATATGCTACGGTAGCTTGCTGAATTCTCTGGTAAATTTCATCAGTGGTCGGCAAATACTCGTCTAAAGTATTAGCCGTAGAGCTTGGTTTAGAATCATAATAAAAGTCTTTCGGATCTCTAACCGTACCATCTGCATTGTAGTACCACTGTTCAAAAGTCGAATAAAGACAAGGGTCATATCTATCTAAAACCTGAACCTCAACATCTTCCATAATCGGATTATCTTCTTCGTCAACTTCCCCTGTAGGCTGTTTCTGAATTTCAGTACGATATACCGGATAATATAAAACATTACCACTCTTACCTACCGCAACATAACCGCCCGCAGTGCCTTGTGCATGAGTATACTTAACGTACGCATCCACCGTATTGGGAATCGTTAAAACACCCTGGTCCAAAGAACGCTCATAGTCATAACCTACTATAACGGCAACTTTATCACCACCGCTGCCCTTTTCAACATAAGCAAACTGGAACATACCGTCACCGGTAGTATATATGGTATCCTGGTCATCAATAATAGGAATACTGCTGTCAGATGCACTTACCGTAACCTGCGGAGTTCCACCGGCTGCTTCTGTTTCCTTCTGCGGTATTAAGGCCACCACAACAGCGGTCGTCAAAAAGATTCCGCCTAATGTTGTGCGGATTGCTTTTTTCATTCTGTTGCTAAGCTTTCTCTTTCCTTTTTTGGTATTACTCATTTCAAGTCCTCCTTATGTAAGACTGTCGCATAATTCTGCTTTTTATCTAAAATATCTAAATCGTCTAAATATCCGTTTCCCACGAATTCTTTGTAAAAATGACTATATTACTCTTCAACTCTTCTCGCCACTACCACAAAGCGTCCGTTACTTTGCTGATAATCACAAGTTGATAAAGTCAGCAACTGATCGCCGTATTGCGCAACAACGCCGGTATCATAGTACGAAATCGCTGCCATCTCATCCATATAAGAATTAAATTCTTCTTCCGAATTGGCATCTATAAACTCATAATACTTGAAATTAACATCTTCCTGAGAATACACCTTATCGCGAAAAACAAACATTACTTCGTAAGTGCCTTCCTCATAAATCGTATCGAACTGAATGTACTTATGTTCCTTGTAATAGGACTCATTCTGATACTTCTGGAGACTGCCGAACATTTTACCGGACTTCATATGATGTCCGTAGATAATCAAATTAGTACTTCTCGGATATACGCTGCAAGACGCATCCATAAAAATTGATCCGTTCTTGTCATACTCCTGGTTAAAATTATGATCCAGGTAATATTCGTTGTTTACCGTCTGCATTACAGGGTAATCAATTACTGTATCGGCAATTTTGACCCATCCTATTAGACTTTTATTCTGATTATATAAATCTTCGTACTTATATAAGACTTCCGGAACGTCTTCTTCCGTCTCTGTCAGCTGCGCATAATACTTATCGTCCTCACTGCTGACAGGGGGTACAAAACTTTCCTCTTCTTTGATTGCACTTGCAAGTTCCTGCGCATCCTTCTCAGTTCTTGCCGCCATAAACTCATATACGCCAAAATATGTAAGGCATCCGATTGCCAGTGTTCCGCAGGCAATCAAAATATATCTTCTGATGCGCTCTTTCTTCTTTAATTCCTTAAGAATCTGCTCCTGCATATCCTCATCAAAATCTTCTAAAGAAATTGTCTTTCCGATTTTATCCTTATTGCTCCTACTATTTTTATTTCGCTTACTGCCTTTATCGCTCTTATATCCTTTACCGGCACTTCCACCTTTTCGCGCCATTTTATCGGTTGTCACTTTATTATCAACCGTCTTACCGTCGCGAAAATTTACATAAGCCTCGTATATTTCATCATCAAATTCCTGACCAATCACTGACTCAAAAACAATCTGGCCGGTCTGCAAATCATTGTACAACCCTTCAATGGATTTCGGATCGTTTAAATCTATCTTCTTTTTAATCTCTTCAATTTTGGCCAAATCACGTTCTGCAGCTTTAAAATCTGCCTCATTGGCAAAGCGATGACCGCCTATTATTCTTCTTTCACTTGTCACTGTTTTCGTCCTTTGCACACAATATGCCTATAATAATTTCATCATATTCTATTTTACTATATCTCGCAATTTTTACAAGTATTTTTACAAGATATTGTGTAAAAAATATCATTTTTATATTAATTTAAATATCTGCTTCTACATATTTTTATCTTCTCAAATATTTTTTTAAAAAACAGGCAACAAAACCAAGCCCTACGTCATATGCTAAACCATAAAAAGTTTTTTGGAGGCAAAAAAATGAGCGATCTTCAGTGTGGATGCAACACCTCTTGTGATTGCAACAATTCTTGTGGACATTCAAACAACTCTTGCAGCAGCATTATCTGGATTATCATCCTTTTATGCTGTTGCGGTAACAAGGGTGGTTTCGGCAACTCTTGCGGCAATAACAACGGTGGCTGTGATTGTCTTTGGATTATCTTACTTTTATGCTGCTGTGGCAACGGAAATTCTTTCTGCTAATCTACTGACACAAATTGACAACATACTTATTCTGAGTCTGCGGCGGTTTCTATCCGCCGCAGTATGTTTTTTTAGCCTACTCTTACAATTTTCATATACAGGTTTTATTTTTTCTTCATACTATTTATACCTTGTCATAGAATGTGTCTATTCTTCATAAAATGTTTCGAAAGGATTTAATGCCTATGGAACGTTTAAAAGAAGACAAAGCCCGCATTTTCGACAATTTTTACAGCAATGACAATCTAAATATGCTTAAAATCATCTCTTTTTTTATGGACGAAGGACAACGCCCAATGATTGCCATGCTGATAAAATATATGGAACTGAATATATGTATGCAAAAAAGCAGGCAACGCAATAACACTCCCGGTTATCACCATTGCAACAATTCCAAAATAGATTTTGAAGAAATCCTGTGTGAAATCGAAGACTATCTGCCGCAAGAAGGCCGTGAAATGATGGAACAGATGAAAAATATGAAAGAAAATATGGAAATGTACTCTCAAATGATGGAAATGATGAATATGATGAACGAAAATACTCCGCAGGAAGACTGCTCCAATGCTTCTGCTTCTGCGGAATCATTATAAATTTTTATAAACAGCGAGGTAAAAATATGAAAGACATTTTTGCAGAAATCGAAAAAACAGGCGCTATTGACCCTGTAAAACTGGCATTTTTAAAAGAAATGCACCAGGCAACCCAAGGCGTACAGAAAGATAAGGATAAAATGATGGCTTTTATGATGAATGTAGCTATGAAAAGCCGCGAACAAAATATACGCTTCAGCAAAGAAGAAATGGATATTATCATCAAATTATTAAAGCAAAACGCTACCCCTTCCGAAAATGCCGTTATGGACACTATCATCAAAAAAGGCCTGAATAACTAAAATGTCAGGCCTTTTTCATACTCATTATATTTCTTTTAAATTTTTATATACGGAATTTCTTTTACGGCTTTACAACAATATTAACGATTCTGCCGGGTACATAAATTTCTTTTACGATGGTTCCGGTTAACTTATCGCCAAGCGCTGCCTTACCTGCTGCAATTGCATCATCCTTAGCACATTCTGAGGGGATTGTGGTAACAACCTTGGTCTTACCGTTAATCTGCACTGCGATTTCAACTTCGGTATCCTTCATTGCACTTTCGTCTGCCTCAGGCCATACCTGATGGAATACACTGCCTTCGTTTCCTAACTGCATCCAAAGTTCTTCACCGATATGAGGTGCAAAGGGTGCAATCAATTTCACCATAGCGTTCAAGGTTTCTTTATCCACACCACCGTTCTTGCTCATATCGATTAACTTATTGTTATATTCCATGAATCCGGAAACAACGGTATTTAAGCTAAACTGGTTCAAACGCTGTGTAATATCGTAAATCATCTTGTTACGTACCTTGATAAGTTCAGGTGTTTCTTTTACGTCTAAGTCCTTATTGCTCATAACAAGGTTGTAGAAACGGTTTAAGAAACGATATACGCCGTCGATACCTCTCTCATCCCACTCTGAATCCAACTCAGGCGGTCCTACGAAAAGTTCGTACATTCTCAATGAGTCACAACCGTAATCTCTTACCAAGTCATCCGGTGAAACAACGTTACCTTTTGACTTACTCATCTTGATACCGTTTTTACCGGTAATCATACCCTGGTTAAATAACTTCTTAAAAGGCTCATCAAAGCCTACTACACCGATATCATACAAGAACTTGGTGTAGAATCTTGAATATAAAAGATGTAATACGGCATGCTCAACGCCACCGATGTACATATCTACAGGCAATAATTCATCTGCAATCTTACGGTCAACAAGTGCATCGGGATTCTTAGGATCCACGTAACGCAAGAAGTACCATGAAGAACCTGCCCACTGAGGCATGGTGTTGGTTTCACGTTTTGCAGGTGCACCACAAGCGGGACATGTTGTATTAACCCATTCTGTGATATCGGCAAGAGGTGATTCTCCTGTTCCTGTAGGCTGATATGACTCAACATCAGGAAGCAATAAAGGAAGTTCTTCTTCGGGTACGGGCACGCAACCGCACTTTTCACAGTGTACAATGGGAATCGGTTCGCCCCAGTAACGCTGTCTTGAGAATACCCAGTCACGAAGCTTGTAGTTAACAGTCTTCTTACCAAAGCCCATCTTTTCAATCATAGCGGGTGCTTCAGCTTTAAGTGTTGCAGATTCCATACCATTCCATTCACCGGAATTAATCATGGTTCCGCTAGCTTCTGTGTAAGCTTCTTCCATATTTTCAATTGCCTTACCATCCTTGGCAATTACCTGAATAATAGGAATATCGAATTTCTTAGCAAATTCAAAGTCACGGTCATCATGTGCAGGAACACACATAATTGCACCTGTACCGTAATCAGCCAATACGTAGTCTGATAACCAAATAGGCAATTTTGCACCATTTAAGGGGTTAATTGCATAACTTCCTGTAAACACACCGGTCTTTTCCTTATCCTGAAGACGATCTACATTAGACTTCATAGAAGCATCATAAATATACTTCTCTACTGCAGCCTGTGTCTCAGGTGTAGCAAGGTCTTTTGCCATAGCATGTTCGGGCGCCAATACCATAAAAGTAGCACCGTGTAAAGTGTCAGGTCTTGTGGTATAAACTGTGATTTCTTCATCCTTACCGTCTACCTTGAAGTTTACTTCTGCACCATAAGAACGGCCAATCCAGTCAGTCTGCATCTTCTTAACCTTCTCAGGCCACTCTAACTTGTCCAAATCTTCCAAGAGACGGTCTGCATACTTGGTAATACGAAGCATCCACTGCTTTAAGTTCTTCTTGGTTACATCGCTACCACAGCGTTCACACTGTCCGTCAACAACTTCCTCATTTGCAAGACCTGTTTTACAAGAAGGACACCAGTTAATAGGCATCTGCTTTTCATAAGCAAGACCTTCCTTGAACATTTTAACAAAAATCCACTGGGTCCACTTATAAAACTCGGGATCTGTGGTATTTACTTCTCTGTCCCAATCATAGATTGCTGCAATTTCATTAATCTGACGCTTGATATTAGCAACATTTTCAGCGGTAGACTTTGAAGGGTGAACACCCATCTTAATTGCATAGTTTTCTGCAGGAAGACCGAACGCATCCCATCCCATGGGGTGAATCAGGTAATATCCCTGCATCATTTTATAACGACTCCATACATCAGAAATAACGTAGCCTCTCCAATGTCCTACGTGTAAACCACTGCCTGAAGGATAAGGGAACATATCCAAGCAATAATATTTGGGCTTGGTTCCGTCCTGCACGTTAACAGGGTTCTCTTCCCAGTTCTTACGCCACTTCTGTTCAATTTCTCTGTGATGATACGGCACTGCCATAGTTTCCTCCGTTCTGCGCATTTTGCGCAACTCATTTACATCTTATTTTAAAGCATAACCAACACTGTATTTTGCATATCAACTTTGACAAAATACGATTTGCGTTCTTCCGCAAAATGCATCGTTTCTGCTTATATTTTCCAAGCAAATATTTTAAACTCTTTCGCAGGGGATGTCAAGTAAACGAACATAAAAGACTTGTCTTCCAACCTTTTGTTTGTATTATTTGACCATTGATTGTTGACATTATTATTATATTATGTTAGTATCTTTTCAAAACTATCATAGTTATAAAAAGAAAGAAGGATTACCTTTTATGAAAAAATTTCTTGCACTGATTATGTGTACTATTCTGTCACTCAGTTTTATTGCGTGTAACTCTGAACCCGACCATGAATTATGGCAACAGTATAAAACAGCCGAAAACCCGTCACTCTTATTTACCGATATCAGCGCAGAAAAAGCAGTTATACTTGATAATGATGATTATGTTCTTACATTATTCGAACAATCCAATGAAGATACCAGGGCATTGATTGATAAATATAACGGCTTTGTTATCGGCGTACAAATTGAAAACAACACTTCTACCGAGTCAATTTTTACTTTCACTGATATCAAAGTAAACGGTATAGCACTTCCCGAACCGGAAAAAGTTCCTTTGGGCGGAATGGCCAAAGCAGGAAGCACATATATGTACGGATTAATCTATATTGATTACGAAGGTTTGGCCAGATGTAATATTACCACTGTGGAAGAAGTTTCATTCGTTATGGAAGTAAATGAAGCACTCATAGAGCCCAAAGAAGAAAACGACGAAAACGGCAACACTACGACCGTTAATTATGTCGATAAGGGTAAATTACTCTATACTTCTGATGAAATTACATTTGTTACCAATCCCGAATATTAATTAATATAAAATCTAAAAGAAAGGAAAATCTAAAATGAAAAAAATTGTTACTACACTTTTAACCGTATTACTTGTAATGTGCCTCACCGCCTGTGGCAACACATTATTAAAACAGTATGAAAACGCTGAAGATCTTGCTTCTCTTTTTACAGATGTAAGCACGAAAACAACTATACTCTCCGACAACGATAATGTTATTATTACTTTAAACGGATATCCCGCAGAACTTACCAGATTTAACTATGATGAAGAACAGAAAGGTTTTTGGTTTAACCTAATTATCGAAAACAATACCGATTTGACAACAGCATTTGTTTTAAAATTTATTACCATTAATGGTATTGAAATGCCTGTGGATGAACAGGATGCCATTAGTCTGATGTATCCGAATAATGTAATATGGGAAAATGAACGCGGAACTGCATCCCTGTTCATCACATACGAAGAATTAGCACAGAACAATATCCGCACCATTGAAAATGTTTCTTTCCTTGTAGAAGGTTACACTTTGAATGCTGACGGAACCGCTAAAGACTGTGTTTACTCTTCCGGCAAGTTAGAGTTTGAAACAATACAAGAATAATGTCCTTTATATTTTTTAATTATAATAAGATACAATTTATATCTTCATACAAGAAACCGGCTTGAAGCAATCCCTCAAGCCGGTTTTTCTAATTTATTTATACCCTTTTACATCAGATTTAAAAATCTTTATTCCTCGTTATTTGCAGCAACTTTTTCAGCTCTCGCCTTCACTTCTGCTTCCTGAACGTCTGAAGGTGCCTGCTCATAGCGTGCGAATTCATACATATAATCGCCACGTCCGCCTGTCATAGAACGTAAGTCTGTACAGTAGCCGAACAAACTCATCATAGGAATATCAGCTTCTACTACAGTCTTACCGTTACCCGCAGGATTCATACCAAGTACACGACCTCTTCTCTTGTTCAAATCGCCCATAACGTCACCGGTATACTTATCGGGAACGGTAACCTTAAGAGATGCAATGGGTTCAAGAAGTACAGGACCTGCTTCCATAAAGCCCTTCTTAAATGCCTGGGTTGCAGCCATCTTGAATGCCATTTCGGAAGAGTCTACCGCATGATAAGAACCATCGTACAATGTAGCCTTAACACCAACTACAGGATATGCAGCCATAGGTCCGCGAAGCACTGCTTCTGATAAGCCCTTCTCAACTGCAGGGAAGAAGTTCTTAGGAACCGCACCACCAACTACGCATTCTTCAAATACATAAGGTGTCTCCATATCGCCGGAAGATTCGAAACGCATCTTAACGTGACCATACTGACCATGTCCGCCGGACTGTTTCTTATACTTGTATTCCACATCTGATTTCTTCTTAATTGTTTCACGGAACGCTACCTTAGGCTTGGTTAATTCGATACCAACCTTGTATTCGTTCAAAAGACGGCTAACCACTACGTCTAAGTGTAAATCACCCATACCATAGAGTAACATCTGCTTATTCTCAGAATCGTTTACAGCCTTAATGGTCTGATCTTCGTGCATCATCTTCTGTAATGACTGTGCAATCTTATCAACATCACCCTTATTTACTGCATGATATCTCTTATATGTATACGGTGTAGGAAGTTCAACCTTACCATAGCGGATGATATGAGACTTGGTAGATAAGGTATTACCGGTTCTTGCCGCTGTAATCTTAGCCAATGCACCAAGGTCACCTGCGTGAAGTTCTTTCACTTCTACGGGCTTGTTACCCTGAAGTACATAAATCTTACCAATCTTTTCTTCTACGTCTTTCTCATCATTGTATAAAAGGTCATCCGTTTTTAATACACCTGACATAACTTTAATCATAGAATACTTACCAATGTAAGGATCCACCAATGTCTTAAAGATATAAGCAGACTTCGTCTTAGAGAAGTCATAGTTTGCTTCAAATACTTCATTGGTCTTCAAGTCAATACCTGCAACCTGCATATTGTTAGGTGAAGGCAAATACTTCACGATATCATCCATCAAGGTATAAATACCCTGACAAAGGATATTGGAACCCATAGAAATAGGCACGATACTTCTGTCATTTACGGAAACTCTAAGTGCAGCACGAATTTCGTTTTCAGAGAAAGTCTCGCCTGCAAAATAGCGATCCATCATATCTTCACTTGTTTCAGCAATTGCTTCCATAAGTGTTTCTCTGTAGTTCTCAAGATATTCTTTGTTTGCTTCGGGGATTTCGCATTCAACAACTTCTTTGCCTTCCCAACGATAGCCGGTCTCGGTAATAACATTAACGTAACCTACAAACTTCTCATTCTCACGAATCGGAAGGTGGAAAGGTGCAATCTTCTTACCATACTTCTCTGTCAAATCTTCTACAACCTGACGGAAAGATGCATTATCAATATCCATTTCTGTTACAAAGAACATACGGGGAAGTTTATACTTCTCGCAAAGTTCCCATGCGCGTTCTGTACCAACTTCAACACCTGCTTTACCGGAAACAACGATAATTGCTGCATCTGCTGCGCTGACTGCTTCTTCCGCTTCACCAACGAAATCAAAGAATCCCGGTGTATCCAAAAGGTTAATCTTAACATCATTCCACTCTAATGCAACCATAGATGTGGAAATTGAAATCTGTCTCTTAATTTCTTCCTTGCCATAGTCGCTGACTGTATTTCCGTCAGTTACCTTTCCCATTCTTGAGGTAAGTCCTGCCAAGTAAGCCATAGCTTCTGTCAGACTTGTTTTACCACAACCACCGTGTCCTAGAATAGCCACGTTTCTGATTTTGTCTGTTGTGTAAATGTTCATGTCTTTTCCTCCAAACATCAAGTTATTTGGAACATGCGCGTAAACCATTTCCCCAATACGCCTGCCCGATATTTATTTTACTAAATTTTGAACAAATTTACAATGCAAATTTGACAATTTAACCAAATTTTTATGTATTTTTTTCGTTTTGAAATAAATTGTGTAAATTGTTGCTACAATTCGAACAACTTATTTTATGCTTATATAAATATAAAAAACATATAACATATATGTAAAAGCATAAAATCCCTTACTGCATTAATAAAAAAATCACATAGACCAATCTTGTCAGCCTATGTGATATCTTATGTATAATCTAAAATTTTAATTACAAATTTCCGTTTGTAGTTTCAATGGTTTCATATGTTTCAATACGTTTCATATCCATTTCAGGCATACCAATGAAAATTCCGCCATAAGCAAAGGTATCTGCCTTCTTCTCAATACGTACGATTTCAATAAAACAATGAATCATTTCCTTGGTCCAAATTGTTAAATACGCTTCATACACTGCACCGATTGTCAATGCGGTTCTGCAATTAAAACCGGCACCGGTTTTGGAAATATCTACGATTTCAATAATTACTTCCTCATCAGCACCGCCATCCAGACGCTTCACCATAATCTTTGCGTCAAGTTCCATTCTTTTGCTTTTTCTTCTCTCTTCCATTTTTTCATTCCCCGTTCTTTTCAATATATTTACTGTAACTGTATTTCCAAATTTCCATCCTGTGCACGCACATATAAAAATATGGAATCAATCTGTGTACCTGCAGGCACTTCAGATATTAATACTACTTCAGTTCCGGATTCCACCGGCACTGTCGTGCCCAGTGTTGATAAATCATTCTCCAACAAAGTTGTAAGGACAGGTGCATAACTGCCGTCGCCGAGTTTAACAGCATAACTGGTACCGGTACGAATCATGTCGATTTCACAATCACTGCCACCTACATTGGCCATATTAAACTTCATAACAAGCAATTCATTACCCTCTGTCGGTGTCATGGCAAATACAAGCTCATCGCCCTGCGCTTCAGGATATTGTGATACAATTTCATATCCTAAATAATCAAATTCCACTTTTTCAAGTCCTGCAGCATCTGCCATTTCTTCTACAGTAGCATAATCCGGCACTTCTTCCACTTCAATATCATCCGGTTTACTTGCTTCAATCTTCTCCTGCTCCAAGCGTTCCTGTTCCTGCGCCTGAAGTTTCGCCGCCTCTTCCTTTTCCTTCTGTTCTTCCAAGGCAAGTGCTAGTTCTTCTTCATTCAAAAGTGTTTCCTGGTAATTAGCATCATATTTTAACAACAAGTCCGCCATATAACGCGTTACCTGATCCTGTTCATCCGGTGTCAATTCCGGAATTGCCGAAACACAGCCCGTCAACGATAAAACAAGACAAGAAGACAATACTATTGTGAACCATTTAAACCTATTCATATTGTCCTCCTTTCCGGTCTTTTCGGCCAAGCCGGCAATCAATTTTATCAAAAATCCATTGATTACATCGGCAAAGATGCCATATTCCTTAATAGTATAACATCTAAAAATTATTTTAACAAGATACTTCAAACCAGAAAGTCACACCATTTTCCTCATTACGGACACCGTATTTCTGATTAATACCTTCCATTACTGCTTTAACGATAGACAAACCAACACCACTACCGCCGTATTCTCTGGTCCGGGCTTTATCCACCTTATAAAATTTATCCCAAATATGCTCGAGACTCTCTTCCGGAATGTTTTTGCCTGTATTAAATACATTTATCCGGATTACATCTTCCATTTTTTCTAATGTGATGCGAATTACACGTTCTCCGTCAGCATGATTCATTGCATTGGTAATATAATTACGAAATACCTCTTCGATTTGAATTTCGTCTGCCCAAACATAAACCGGTTCATCAATATTGCATTCCACTTTGATTTCATTTTGATGAAATAATAACTCCATAGATTGTAAATAATTTTGAATCAATTCCGTAATATTAAAACGTTCCATCTGCACGGGAATATTACCAAACTCCAGCTCGTTAAGACTTAATAGTTTCTTGACCATATCATTCATTTTATTGGCTTCATCCATAATTACTTCGCAATAAAAGTCTCGGCTTGCTGTATCTTCATCGTTAATTCCCATTTTTAGACCTTCCGCATAACCTTGAATCAAGGCAATGGGTGTCTTCAATTCATGGGATACATTTGCAAGGAAGTCCCTGCGCATCTCATCAATTTGTTCTTTCTTCTCGATGTCTTTTTTCAACTCATTATTCGCGGTTTTTAACTCAGAAATCGTATGTTCCAACTTATTGGACATCTGGTTCATATGCATACCCAATCGGTCTACTTCGTTATCACCTTTCACTTCGTACTTTGCCTCAAAATCAAGGTTTGTCATACGTTCAGAAATCTCCGTCAGTTTACGAATCGGCTTGGTAATACGATTTGTCACATAAATGACCATAATACCACCCGCAAGGGCCGAAATGCTGGCTGCAAAGAACCAGAATTTATTGGAAATATTAACACTGTTCACAATACTTTCCATAGACGAACGAATCAAAAACTGGTAGCCGTTATCCAGAGTTCCCCACATCTCCAAATATATATTTTGAGTAACCTCATCCGTTGCAACCTGTAAAACATAATGTTCACTCTCTTCCACAACGTCCGCATTGGGATTATCATAAAAGAAATATTCTACCAGTTCTTCCTTAATGGCCTCATCCTCACCACGTACAGACGCCAGAATCTGCGAATTATTATCCATAATGATAATATTAATACTGTATTTTTCACACAAATCCAGCATTTCATCCTGAAAAGGTTTAGATGTCAGCGAATGCATTTTACTCAAATTGTTAATTTGTAAATATGCATTCATAATATCACGCTGTTTAATCTGCACGTGGAAATTACGCAGAAACAAGATATTCATAGCAATCGTCATAAGAACCGTTGCCATCATAATTAATATAAAAATTACCGAAAACTGTTTACGGATGGAATGTTTCATTTTTAAGGCTCCAAGTATTAAAGTTTAAATTGTTAATTATCTTAGTAATTTTATCATTATCGGTATAAAGAAACAATGTGATACATAAATGTTTCACAAAAAAAGACAGCATTTCTTCTAACTGTTTGTTTAGAAGAAACACCATCTGCATCATCTTTTATGTCTCTAATAACTGTATCATATATTTGGCACATTTACGAAGTTCCTGTTCAACATCAGAATCTTCCAGATTGTGTCCAAACACCTTAAAAGGTCCAAAAGTATCAAATCCTAAGCAGCCGTATTCGCCCAGAAAAACACTTTCTTTATCCATAATCATTTCACGGTGCTCGCACATACAACCGGTACGATACACACCATATGCATATATAATAAAAACTTCTTTCCCTTCAGGCAAATTTTCGCTTAAATATTTCATTAATGGCTTTTTCAATTGAAAAGCACTATTTCCCGATACAATTCCGATTCTGTCATATTCCGATATGTCAGGTTGTTCCACACTAATGTCGTACACATCAACCTGCATTCCGTTTTCTTTTACCCCTTTTACAACCTTACACATATCCCCTTTATAATAAGGGTATAAAAGCAGGGCTGTTTTAATAATATCACCTCATATCGTTATTTTTTGTGATAAACCTATATATGTAATTATACAAGCTCATCTTCTATAATAACGTTTCGGCAGAGAAAAAGTTACAAAAATTTTTATTTTTAGTTGAATGAGTTTTATTCAGTTTTGTTCTTTTATTCTTTTTATTCTTTTTTATTCTTGTTTATTCTTTTTTATTCTTTTTTGCAAATTTCAAGGATAATCTCTGCAATTTTAGGACTATGTATGATATAACTACCGTGTTTCTCGCCGTCAAAAATCATAAGTTTCGCACCGGGAATACTATCTGCCACTTCCTTCATATGCTTCTGCCTTATCATATCCTTGCTACCGCAAGTTAGGAACACAGGTATATTAATTTTCCCCAGTTGTTCCGCAGTAATATTCGGTTCCGTCAACATCAACCTAAATTTTGGCGACCTTCCAAAGAAATAAATCATTTTAAAAATCAAATGCCATCCCTTCACCAATCCGTCAGGATTTACATTTACGCCACTGCCAATCACCTTGGATAAAAGATTAGGATATTTAGATGCCAATATCAGTCCGATAATTCCGCCATCGCTAAAACCGTAAAGTATAGGATTTCCCAACTGCAAAGTTTCAATAAACAAACGGATATCTTCCGCCATATCATCATAATGCAATTCTTCTACCTTATCGCTCTGCCCGTGGTCCCTTGTATCAATTGCATAAACCCTAAAATATTTAGATAAAACATCTACTGCCTCATCAAAAATAGTATGGTCCTCACCGTTTCCATGAAGCATAATCAATGGTTCGCCGACACCTTGGCAAGTATAAAACAAATTTATATCATTAACGTTGATTTGCATATAACCCTCCGTTTCGGAATTTACAGGTTTTGTTCCTCGCATTAGAAATAAATTAACAGTTACTCTTTGCCATTAACTCCATAGCCTTCTCTTTGGAAACACTGAACTTCTGAATCACATTGTCCAGTATCTGTTCCTCTTGTATATTGAACTCTCGAAGGGAAAAAGTGTACCCCTTGTCAAGGACATTTTAAGAAGAAGGGTTTTTGAATTTTACACCAGTAGTTGGTTATATCGTTTGATTCAATTACCTTCTTCATTATCCTCATCTGCCGAAGGGATTAGTCCCTTCAACGGATATATG
>JAGAQZ010000094.1 GCA_017622505.1 Lachnospiraceae bacterium | reverse complement strand
TAAAGGTACCTCCTTTAACTTATAGTATTTTGATTGGATACAGCTCTTCAGAATCCATTCATATTCGTTGGTTAAACGGGAGCACAGGTCCCAACTTGCTGAATCGAATGCAGAATAATGAAGGCTGGCTAACACATTTTCGCCCGGGCGTGATGTCCCAATTTGAAATTCCGTAGGCCAATCACCTTCATCATAAAATAAAAGAGCAAAGAGTTGTATACTCTTCACTCTATATATTACGAATTTGAATTTAGCAAGTAAGGTAATTTGTAATCAAGCTGAAGATATAGCTTATTATGAAGAGGCGGGAGTAGCATATCCTGCAACTGGGGAATGGACATTAAATTGGAGCGGAGATATTGTAAAAAGTTCTAATTGGGGGATGCGTGCCATTAATGCACCAGAAGCCTGGGCATATTATAAACAAATGTCTACGGTAAAAATCGGGGCAATTGATTTTACGTTCGGACCGCACAAAGAGCTACAATATGAAAAAGTGTGGAATTACGTGGATTATGGTGATGATTATTCCTTGTGGGATGGACATGGAACTACAGTCGCTGGTATTATGGCGGCAAAATGGGAGGACCGAGAGGGTATAGTTGGTGTATCCTATAATGAGAAATTATACGCATATGCATATATGAAGGCAGGGGATGTGGAAGAGAATTATCCCTTGACTACGTTCGAAGAAAAATATGCGTTGGCATTATTAATAGGCAATGGAGTAAGAGTTATTAATAGTAGTGTAGGTTTTCCGGAGCATATAGTATATAGCGCTTCGCAGGGAAATCAAAAGGCAATTAACTATGTTACAGAATTTTCAAAGCCTATTGAAACATTTTTAAAGAGACTTACTGAAAGAGAATATGATTTTGTTATTGTTCAAGCAGCAGGAAATGATAATGCTAAATATTTTGTAAAAGATTTCTCGAAATATGGATGGCGTTTAGTAACCCCTAATGAGTATGAAACAAATGTAATGAAAAGAGCGAAAATAGGTAGTGTAGATGCTCAATATGGATTCTGCTTTTCTTATATGCAGAACCTTCAGGATCGAATAATCGTAGTAGGAGCATATGGGATAGATGATACAAATAATATATCGATGTGCGATTTTTCTAATACAGGTAGCGTTGTATCAGTAGTTGCACCCGGAAATAATATATATGGCACGATACCTGGAGACGAATATACTGAAGAGCCGGAAAAAGGCACATCCTTTGCGGCACCCTATGTCAGCGGAATAGCTGCACTGGTATATTCTGTAAATCCAGAATTATCAGGTGTTCAAGTAAAAGAGATTATTGTCGATACAGCAACGCAAACCCTTCCGGGAATTGGAGAGTATCAAGAAACCGAGAGTGGTCTTGGACTAACAGTGCCAGCAGAAGGACAAGTATATAAATGCGTAGATGCTGGAGCTGCCGTAGAAATGGCCTTGGAAGAAAGCGGAGATACCCCTATATTAGGTGAGAATACTGGGTTTATCGCAAGTTATGTAGAGTGTGAGAAGGCTATAGGAAACGAATTTAAACCAACAAAAGACGTTCAGATATCAGCATACAGATATTCAATTTATGATGGAAATGTAGATGATGATTATCAATATACTACAACTACTGACGAAGAAGGTAATTTTATTTTATGTGTAGATCCGGGAGTATATCAGTTAACTATATATAAGAAGGGGTATGTTCCTGTAATCATAGAAGATGTAGAGGTAAATGTAGGTGAAATCACGGAAGTAGAGAATATATCACTAATAAAAGAAGTGAATCTTCAAACGAAATTTGAGATAACGGGGAAAGTAATAAATGCTTTGGACGCATCGCCTGTTAATGGCGCAAATATTCAATTTAGGAAAGGATGGGATGAGACTGAGGTAGAGCCGATTGATGAAAAGGTTATTACTAATGAAAATGGAGAATATTTCATTGAATTAAGGCGAGGATACTATACTGCAGAGATTATAAAAGATGGATATAGTACGGGGCACATTAATATTGTTGTATATGATAATATGATAGTGCAAACGGCTGTGTTATCGCCCAAACTCAAAGAAAATGAAATGCGAATTGTATTGACATGGGGAGATAGTCCCCGTGATTTAGATTCTCATATGTATATATCCCACGGATATTCGAATCAACATATCTATTATGGGAATAAAACTGCTTATAAAGATGGAGATATGATGTGTCAATTAGACCATGATGATACTTCGTCTTATGGTCCGGAAACTATAACCTTGTACATGGATAAGATAGGCGCAAATTATAAATATTCGGTATATCAGTTTAGCTCAGATGGCGATATTTCTATTTCGGGGGCAAGAGTAGTGGTTTATTATGGGGAGAATGAACCAATCACATATCACATACCTGTTCAGCAGGAAGGGCGAACCTGGGAGGTCTTTGTAATAGAGAATGGAGAAATTATTCCAATAAATAAAAGGTATTAATGTATTGAAGCGGAAGACTAGGTATTCATAAAAAATAAAGCCATAGGGTGTTTGGTTAGAAAAGCACCCTGTGGTTTTATGAATAAAAGGAATATGTCATACATTGCCTTTTTCTAATAGGAATACTATAATATACCAATAAAATAGAAATAATAAGTACATTTAGCTGAAAGAAAAAACAAAACCTAAAGCTAAAAGAGGTTACTTTTATAATCAAAGGGTGGTTGCAATCAATACGCAGAGGTGCGTTTGAATTATTTTGTGTTATGGCAATGATTCAAACTGCCATCGTACCTGCACGAATAAGCATTTGTCGAATGAACATTGGCGAAAAATTGACATTCTTATTTTGATACGGATTAGCAAAGCGAGGAGATTATAATGTCTGAAGAAAGATTGGAATTGGAAAGCGGTGAAGATAAAGTGACGAATAGAAAAAAGAAGAAAAAAATTGTAGCAATTATCATTACAGTAATTGTGTTGTTAATAGTTGTGATTGGTATGATAGTCCTTCAGAAGTACAAAGAAGAGCATAGGTATATTCCGTTTGCGGAACTGAATGAGGAAACGATTGTATTTGTAAGAGAGTATATAAATGAAGTAACGATTGGATGGACAGGTTATTTTGTGGCATACGACATTAGTGGAAGAAAGTACAGAATAGAATATTATGTAGAAGAGTATGGACAAATTGCGGAATTGCGCAAAGCAATTATTAGTGGAGAAGCAGTTAATAATAATTTGATACAAGTAGAGATGATGGAGAATTATGTTTTGACCGCGGAGATGGAACAAATGTATGGAAATTTGTTGCAGATTAATCGTAGAGCAAAGTATAGAATGGTATCGGAAAGAATTATAATGGATGCTGGCGAGACCTGTTTTTATGGTGTTCGCTTTCTTCAAAATGGTGAAGTGGAATATGTAAAGATGTGGTGCGATAGTGAAGCTACAGGGAAAGATTTGCTTGATGATCCATATGCAATCGATATATGCAATTGGATGATGTACCTGTAGAACTGAGGATAGTCCCCGTGATTTAGATTCTCATATGTATATATCCGACGGATATTCGAATCAACATATCTATTATGGTAATAAAACTGCTTATGACGATGGAGAAATGATATGTCAATTAGACCATGATGACACTTCATCTTATGGTCCGGAAACTATAACCTTGTATATGGATAAGATAGGTGTAAATTATAAATATTCGGTATATCAGTTTAGCACGGATGGCGATATTTCTCTTTCAGGGGCAAGAGTAGTGGTTTATTATGGAGAAAATGAACCAACCGTATATCACATACCTGTTCAGCAGGAAGGAAGAACATGGGAGGTTTTTACAATTGAGAATGGAGAAATTTTCACAATAAACAAACGATATTAAAATCTTGAGACAAAATTATATGCATTAAATCTGTAGGGTGTTTATAAAAAGCACCCTGCGGTTTGGTGAATAAAAAGAGAAATATGGCGTATTGTTTTTTAAAAAGCAAAATAATATAATAAAAACGTAACGATAAGGGCAAATTTGTCAAAAGGCAAAGAAGCAAAGCCGGAAGCTGTAAAAGGATTATATATAATCAAAGGTGTTTTGGTTGCAATCAATACACGTGTGTGTTTTGGTTGCTATTTATTTAGAAAAAATTAAGGTGGTAGGGTTTGACATTATGAGTAAAAAAAGAAAGCGGTTAATGGGAATTGTAGGTGCAATAATTTGTATACTTCTTTTGGGTATTGGGATTACCATTATTTTTGTGGCAAAGTATAAAGAAGAACACAGATATCTTACATATGAGGAACTGGAGCCGGAGCAAATCGTTTTAATACAGGAGACAATGATGGTATATGATAATAAAAAATATGTAGTTGTCAGAGCTGTAGATGCAGAAGGAGATGCATATTATTCTGAAATACCGTATGACGAGTGGAATGGAGTTGAAAACTTTTTCGTCAATATTACAAAAGGGAAAAAGACGATTAATCGGATTTATGACGAAGAAATAGAACAGATATATAATTATATTTTGCAAATAGATGATGATGCAGAATATGTTTATATGGCGATGTCTGTTTTGTCGCCTGGGGAAAGCAAAACATTGTATCGATATCAATATGGAATAAGATACAAAGGAAATGGGGAAATAGAATATATTTTGTATAGGGAAATGACCAATACTGGTGCGATGTATTTATTAGATGATCCAAAAGCAAAAGACGTATATTATTCTGTGGGAGGTTTTTTATAATTTGTAGCAAAAAATAGATGCGGATGGAAATTGTTAAAATGAAAAAACAAATAATTCTCGGTGCAATAATCTGCATACTTCTTGTGGGTATTGGGATTACAATTATTTGTGTGGCAAAGTATAAAGAAGAACACAGATATCTTACATACGAGGAGTTGCCTGAAAATCAAATAATATTTATCAAATCACTAACAGAAAATTATGGGGAAAGTTATCGTACTCATTTGCGTGCTATAGATTTAAGCGGAAGTGTATATTCGTGCACATTATATGGAGATTATTTTGAATTGAACGATAGTACATATATTGAAATTATGGATAATAAAACCGAAAAAGATATTGTTGCTTCAGAAAAAGTTCAAGAAATGTATGATAAATTTTTAAATATAGACAGCGATGCTGAACTCGAAATTTTATCAAACACCTATGTTATGGACAGTGGCACAGACAGATATTATGGCATATTATTACAAGAAGATGGCGATGTTGAGTATGTATTATTATAGTATGATGAAGAATATAAGGGACAAGGCATGTTATCAGATACAAATGTAAGGGATATTTGTAAATGGTTGGCAAATCCATAGAAAAGCAATTGAAATGATTTTAATTTATAACCGCAGGCGATAAGTGTATATTGCTACACCGCCTGTGGTTTTTCATTGAAAAAAGTCTTAATATATGGTATGCTATTTCTATGTTTGGGTATAAAAACGGGTTACCGAATTAAGGGAGGATACATATGGCAAAATACGAATGCAAGGTATGTGGTTATATTTACAATGAACAGCATGCGGGAAGAACTTTTGATGAGTTGACCGAGTGCCCGATTTGTAATGAAGGCAAAGAGAATTTTATCGCTTTGGATGCGGACAACAATCCGATTGAAGCAGTAAAAGAAGAGGTTAAGGAAGCGGAAGATTTCGTTGAAGAAGTGAAGGCTGAAGACAATTTCTTTGAAGAAGCAAAGGAAGACGCTAAAGATGAAGAAACCGCGGCTGATTTTTACGGGGAAGTAAAAGAAGAAGTTGTTGGTGAAACAGCAGAAGAACCCTTCTCGATGTATAAAGAAATTAAAGAAGATGCGGACGTGATTACAGCGCCCGAGTCTGAATTTGTGGTAGAAAGACGTCAGGATTTCTGGACTCCTGTATCTGCAAATGTAGAGAAGAAAGAAGAGCCTGTAAGCAATAATACAACCGGCTGGACCATCAGCAATGCTATGGGCAGTGTAGAAAAGGTAATCGGTGGCGAAGAGCCTGCAGAAGAAGTGAAAGATGCTGTAGCAGAGGAAATCGTTGAAGAGGTAAAAGAAGTTGCTATGGAAGATAATGATATGCCTGCATTCAACAGTAGAATTGAGAGCTTTTATTCTTCTGCTGAACCTGTGGGAACATCTCACATTATTACCGAGGAAGAGGAAGAAGATAGTTTCAGACCTTTATGGAACAGCGGCGGCGGTACCGTACAGCGCGTAATTGATCCTTTTAACGATAAAAACGATTCCGTAGTGAAAGCTGAGAATATCGGTATGGTTATGCCTGCGGAAGACCCCGTTGTGGAAGAAATTCTTGGGGAAGAAGAACCGGCAGAAACGGATGCGGTAGCAGAAGAAGCAGAAGTTGTTGATATTTTGGCAGATGACGAAGATGATGATTTCGTGGTTGAAGGCTTGGCTGAAGAAACTGCAGAAATGGTTGAAGAAACTGTTGAAACTGAATCGGAAGAATCAGACGTGGAAGACAGTGCATTGTTCCCGGAAGATGCTTTGGAAGAGGAAGTTTTAAAAGATGAGACTGCAGAAGTTGTAGATTATTTGGATGAGGACGATGATGATTTCTTTACCGAGATGACAATGGATGCGATGATGGGTATGGAAGAAGAACATCATCACGGCGATTCAAGTATTTCGGAAGAAGAAGTATTCAGTGCAATTGATGCAATTGAATTTGATGATGATGTGCCTGAAGGCGGACGCATTGAAGTGGTAAGTGCAGACGGCGTGGAAACTATTGAATTGGATGATGTTGCGGAAGAAGTCGCAGAAGAAGCTGTTGAAGAACTTACAGAAGAAGCAGTGGAAACTCCTAAAGAAAATATTGTTGTGGATGCCGTAGAAGAAGACGATGAACCTTTCTTCTTCGAGGAGGCTAAGGAAGAGGATGCTGACGAAGAATTGTTTGCAAACTTTGAAGAAACGATAGAAGAAAATGTCTATGAAGTCACAACAGAAGATATGGAAGAAATGGTTGAATGCGTTGCTGATGAAAATGCGGATGAAACTTTTGAAGAAGTGGAAGAAGCTGTAGAGGAAATTTCAGCAGAAACTGACGAAACGGTGGAAGATATTTTGGAAGAAGCAACTACAGAAAATGAAGAAGATGACGAACCCTTCTTCTTTGAAGAAATTGATGAAATTCCTACAGAAGTAACGGAAGACGATTTCGTAACGGAAGAGGAAGTTACACAGCAGGCTGACACAGCTGATGAAACTGTAGAAACAGAAGATACAGTTGAAACGACTGAAGAAGTGAATGCTGATGCTGAAGAAGTTAAAGAAGAAGCCCCCGTAATCAAGGGTTGGTCCTTCTTGGATGATGTAGTAGAAGCAGGTGTGGCAACCGGTGCTACCGTTGCCGGCGTAAACTTCGTTACCAAGGCAATGGACGAAGTGGTAGACGAAGAAGTTACCGATGAAGATATCGAAGAAGTATTTGTAGATTTTGCAGAAGAAGTCAAAGAAGAAGCAGAAGAAGTTGCAGAAGACACTGCGGCAGAAGAAACTTCCGAAAGACTTTTTGCAATGTGGGAAGCGGAAGAATGCAAAGAAGCAGAAGTGAAAGAAACTGCTGCAGAATGTGCTTGCGAAGCCAAAGAAGAACCGGCATATTGTAACAACCTTGAGAAGATTCTCATTGTGCCCGCACAGTTAAATCCTATGCCTTTACCGGAAGGAACTGAAGTGGAAGGCAGAACGGTTCTCGGTATTGCATCTGAGAGACCTTTGGTACTTGATAACCCTGTATTCTCTACCGGAGATTACAATATGGTTCAGTACATTCCCAACAGCGGTTTAACCAGTGAAGATTACCAGAAGGCAGATGCAATTGAAGTAATCGTAGGTCACGGAAATGGTATTGAGAAGACCATCAATTCCAAAGAAGATTTGCGCCAGGTAGTAAACTTCTTACGTCTTGAGTCAGACGGCTGTCCTATCGGTATTAAGATGGGCGCTGCAAGAATTGAGAGAGATTTGGAATTCTGTGTATTTGCCAAACCTGACTATGTTGTATTAAATAACTTTGATGTAGTGCCCCTTGCTTATGCATTGCATCGCGCAACCAAGTATTTGAATGCGGTACAGTCTGATATGGATATCGTAATCGCATTGGATGGTGCGAAGGATGCGGAAGAACTTGCGAAGATTATGGCGATGGGTGCTGATGTAATCGCATTAAGAAACCGTCCCGAGAAGATGGATGAAATGGTAGAAGGCCTTAAGAATTACGCAAGAATTACAGGTCATTACGACGTGGAAGACTTGAACGTGAAAGACCTTTGCACTGTAGACAGAGAGATTGCGGAGTTTACGGATATTTATCATGTATAAAAGTCTGAACCAACATCTCAAAGAGAGATTTGGAACCAAAGTATACAAAATTGCATTAAGTAGTGGATGCACCTGCCCCAACCGTGACGGAACGGTTGGGGTGGGTGGTTGTATTTTCTGCGCAGATACCGGTTCGGGAGATTTTGCGCAGAGTGCTACATTGCCCATAAAAGAACAGATAAAATTAGCCAAAGAAAAGGTTGCGTCCAAGAATAAAGGGGGTAAATACATTGCCTACTTTCAGTCTTTTACCAATACCTACGGAAGCGTGGAATTCCTGGAACCGAAGTTCTTAGAAGCTATGGAAGATGATGAAGTAGTGGCGGTATCCATCGCTACAAGGCCTGATTGTTTGCCGGAAGAGATACTGGATATGCTTTCGAGGCTGAATGCGATTAAGCCGGTGTGGGTAGAACTTGGACTTCAAACCATTCACCCACAGACTGCGGAATATATCCGCCGAGGTTATTCTTTGGAAGTGTATGACAAGGCCGTAAAAGACCTGCACGCCATAGGCGTGGAAGTGATTACTCATGTGATTATCGGTCTGCCCGGTGAAACAAAAGAGGATATGTTACAAACGGTGCGCTATGTCGTGGAAAGCAAGGCCGAAGGCATCAAATTACAACTTCTTCACGTGATTGAAGGAACGGATCTTGCCAAGGATTATGAGGCTGAGAATTTTAACACGCTTACTATGGAAGAGTATCTGCAGATAATCAAAGCGTGCGTGGATTTGATTCCGGAAACTATGGTGATTCACAGACTGACCGGAGACGGCAATAAAAAGACGCTGATTGCACCGCTTTGGAGTGCAGATAAGAAGCGGGTTTTGAATGAGTTAAACAAGGTGCTGTGCACGGAAGAATAATAGGTAAAGTACATACAGATAAAATATGCAATGAAAGTTTGCTTGGAAAAAAGGACGAAATGCGCCGAAAGGAAACGATAGATGGAACAGACCGGAATTTGTTATATTGTAGGCGGCGGCGACTTTGATATAGGCCGCTTTTATCCTAAGAAAGAAGATTGTATTATAGCCGCGGACAGCGGTCTTGTATATATTGAGGAGGCAGGGTATCACCCTGACCTGATTGTGGGAGATTTTGATTCCTTAGGGTATCGTCCCAAAGGAGATAACATTGTCTGCCACCCGGTAGAAAAGGATGATACTGATGTGGCTTTGGCAGCAGAGATTGCTATAGAGAAAGGGTATCGGAAGTTGTACCTTTTTGGTATCGGCGGAGGACGCCTTGACCATACGCTGGCAAATCTTCAGTTGTTGACGGATTTGTGTCAAAAGGGTGTGGAAGTTTTTTGCTTCTGTCCCGATTGCACCATTACGGCAATTAACAATGGTGCGTTGCATTTTACGGATGATTATTACGGAACGGTTTCGGTTTTTGCGGCAACGCAGGAAGCGAAGGGCGTTGGTATCAAAGGTTTAAAATATACTCTTGATGACGCAACGCTTGTGAACAACAGGGCCTTGGGTGTCAGCAATGAGTTTGTAGGACGGCCTGCGGAAATTTCCGTAAAAGAAGGCGTGTTGTGGGTAATGTGGCAGGAGAGTATGGAATGCCGGTTGCCGGAGATGATTCGGTAATCAGACCGGAGAGATAAAAGATTATGAGTCCGGTGGATGTTAAGCTTCGGAGAATGACAGTAGTCTGAAATGAAATGGGGAGCATAGTAAGCGTATGAGGGAGCGATTGGTTTTTATAGCGGATAAATTGTATAAGAATCATAATCTTGCGCTTGGAGAATATGCCGAGTTGATTGACGGATACGATGCAGAGATGGAGGAACTGCTTGCTAAGCGTGCAAGAACAGTCCGAGAGGAAATCTATGGTAAAGACGTTTTTATCCGTGGATTGATTGAAATCAGTAACTATTGTAAGAATGACTGCTTTTATTGCGGTATCCGAAGAAGTAATAAGGCTTGCGAACGTTACCGATTAAGTCGTGAAGAGATTCTGTCCTGTTGCGCGGAAGGCTATACCTTGGGCTTTCGTACCTTCGTAATGCAGGGCGGTGAAGATGCTTTTTATACGGATGATTTCTTATGTGATTTGATCAAGGAAATGAAAGCTACCTATCCTGATTGCGCAGTGACGCTTTCGCTTGGCGAGCGTGGAAAAGAAAGCTTTGGGCGTTTGTTTGAGGCGGGCGCGGACCGTTATCTTTTGCGGCACGAGACGGCAGATGAAGAACATTACGCAAGCCTGCACCCGGCAGAATTAACGCTGGCAAACAGATTGCAGGCATTGAGAGATTTGAAAGAAATCGGTTTTCAGACCGGTTGCGGTTTTATGGTGGGAAGTCCCGGGCAGACAACGGAGACTCTTGCCAAGGACCTAAAATGGATTGAAGAGTTTCAGCCGGCGATGTGCGGTATCGGTCCTTTTATCCCGCATCATGCAACGCAGTTTGCACAAGACAAAGCAGGGGATGTTGGATTGACCTGTTATCTTTTATCCATTATCAGGCTGATTAAACCGAATATACTATTACCGGCGACTACCGCGTTGGCGACCTTGGATGAGAAAGGTTGTGAGAAAGGGATTCTTGCAGGAGTGAATGTAGTGATGCCAAACCTTTCACCGATGTCGGCAAAGCAAAAGTATGAGTTGTATGATAACAAGGCTTACGGCGGAAGTGAAGCTGCAAAGAACGTGGAAGAGCTTAAGGCGCGTATGGATGCGATTGGTTATCGCGTGGTGACGGACCGGGGAGATGTGCGCGGATAAGTGAATGAAAGTACATCGAAAGAAGTTTTATCAAACTCAAGACAAAGACTGTTCCGAAAGCGGTCTTATGATTTGTGCAAGATGAATGGAAATGAAAATAGAAACAAATGAAAGACGAGGAAATACAAATGGCAGTTTATAATCCGAAGTCATTAAAGGCGGAAGAGTTTATAAATGATGGGGAGATTCTTGAGACAATCGCGTATGCGGAGGCGAATAAAAATAATGTTGCGCTGATTGATGAAATTCTGGAAAAGGCCCGCCCTAAGAAAGAAGGTAACGGACTTGTATGCGAGGGGCTGACGCACAGGGAAGCATCGGTTCTGCTTGCGTGTGAAATCCCTGAGAAGATAGAAGAGATTTATAAAATTGCAGAAGAGATCAAGTTGGCTTTTTACGGGAACCGCATCGTTATGTTTGCGCCGCTTTATTTATCGAACTATTGCGTGAACGGTTGCGTGTATTGTCCGTATCATTTTAAAAATAAACATATTACCCGTAAGAAACTTACCCAGGAAGAAGTGAAGGCGGAAGTAATTGCGTTGCAGGATATGGGGCATAAGCGTCTTGCTATTGAAGCAGGTGAAGACCCTGTCAACAATCCGCTTGAGTATATTTTGGAATGTATCAAAACCATTTACAGCATCAATCATAAGAACGGTGCAATCCGCCGTGTGAATGTAAATATTGCGGCGACTTCGGTGGAAGATTACCGCAAGTTAAAAGAGGCGGGCATCGGAACCTATATTTTATTCCAGGAAACCTACAACAAGGAAAGCTATTTGAAGTTGCATCCTACGGGACCGAAGCACGATTATGATTATCATACTGAGGCGATGGATCGTGCCATGGAAGGCGGTATTGATGATGTAGGTCTTGGCGTGTTGTTTGGTTTGGAAACCTATAAGTACGAGTTCGCTGGATTGATTATGCATGCGGAACATTTGGAGGCGGTGCATGGCGTGGGTCCCCACACCATCAGCGTTCCCCGTTTGAAGCGCGCCGATGATATTGATCCGGACGAGTTTGATAATTCACTGGCTGATGATAAGTTTGAAAAAATCATTGCCTGCATTCGCTTGGCAGTGCCTTATACGGGTATGATTATTTCGACTCGCGAAAACGAGAAGGTCCGCGAGCGTGTACTTCGCTTAGGCATCTCCCAGATTAGCGGTGGTTCCAGAACTTCCGTAGGCGGATATACCGAGGAAGAACGTCCCCACGATTCGGAGCAGTTTGATGTTTCCGACCAGCGTACTTTGGACGAGGTTGTAAAATGGCTGATGGACAACGGCCACATTCCTTCCTTCTGTACGGCTTGCTACAGGGAAGGCCGTACCGGCGACCGTTTTATGAGCTTTTGTAAAAGCGGGCAGATTCTCAATTTCTGCCATCCCAATGCGTTGATGACGTTAACGGAATATCTGGTGGATTATGCTTCGGAAGAAACGAAGAAAACAGGTTTTGCCCTGATTGAAAAGGAACTGGAGAAAATTCCCAGAGAGCGTACAAAGGAAATAGCAAAAGAGCATATTGAAGATATTAAAAATTCCAATTCGAGAGATTTTAGATTTTAAAAAATGTAAGCCGCAGATTGCGAATTATATAGATTAGATTATTATAAAAGAATTTTTTGTGAAAAAAATTTAAAAGAAGGAGTGCACCATGAGCTTAAATGCAACATCGTCATCGGAACGTATTCATATCGGTTTTTTCGGTAAACGCAATGCTGGGAAGTCAAGTCTTGTCAATGCGGTGACGGGACAGGATTTGGCGGTGGTGTCTGAAGTGGCCGGAACCACAACGGATCCCGTGCGTAAGGCTATGGAGCTTCTGCCTTTGGGGCCGGTGGTGATGATTGATACGCCGGGACTTGATGACGTGGGAAGCCTTGGCGAGCTTCGTGTGAAGAAAACGGAGGCAATTCTCAAAGAAGTCAATATTGCAATCGTGGTAGCTGATGTTGCCTTCGGATTGCAGGCTGAAGAAGAGGAGTTGATTGAACGCTTGGAAACCTTGAAAATTCCCTATATCATTGCGATGAATAAGGTGGATTTGGAAGAAGGAAACGAGAATGAAGAGATGCCGGTTCAGGCTTTTGACAGAGCGACTATAAATGAGAATGCTAAGCCGGACGATGCTGTAGAAGGAAGTCCGGAGGATAAGTCGGAAGATAGAGAAAGACATATCATTTACGTCAGTGCCATGACCGGTTATCAGATACCGCTTTTAAAAAAGGCGATAGCCAAGCTGGGAAGAAACCAGCTTACCGATAAAAAAATAGTTGGCGATTTGTTAGAGCCCGGCGATGTGGTAGTACTTGTTGTACCTATTGATGAGTCGGCGCCAAAGGGAAGATTGATTCTGCCCCAGCAACAGACCATCCGCGATATTTTAGACGCGGGAGCAATCAGTATTGTATGCAGAGATACGGAACTTGCGGAGACCTTGGCGAAGCTTGGTGCAAAGCCGAAACTTGTGATTACGGATTCCCAGGCGTTTGGCAAAGTGTCAAAGATTGTGCCGGAAGATGTGTTGCTTACATCATTTTCGATTTTATTTGCAAGATACAAAGGAAACCTTGAGACTTTGGTAAATGGTGCAAAGGTGTTGGATGGTCTGCAGGACGGTGACCGCATTCTTATGGCGGAGGGCTGCACCCACCACAGACAATGCGGGGATATCGGCAGTGTTAAAATTCCTGCCCTGATTCGAAAGACTACCGGTAAGAAGGTAGAGTTTGATTTGTGTTCGGGAAATGATTTTCCGGAAGATTTTAAGGACTATGCGTTGGTGATTCATTGCGGTGGCTGTACCTTGACGGAGCAGATGATGCAAAACCGCTTGCGGACCTGCGCGGAAAGAGGCGTGCCCGTCACCAACTACGGAATGGCGATTGCCCATATGAATGGGATTTTGGAAAGAAGCATGGAGCCGTTTGGGGAGTAGTCAGCAGAAGAGATTAGATGGATAAGTGTAATCGCTTTTATCAATTGTAATAAGAATAAGTGTATTTAAAATCAGAGAAATGAGGATTATCATGATAATTGAGCGTGCGCAGATAAAAGATATGGAAGGCATTAACAAGCTTTTAAAACAGGTGTTGATGGTGCACCACAACGGAAGACCGGATTTGTTTAAAGCGGATGTGAAAAAATACACCGACGAAGAATTGGCGGCAATTATCCAAGATGACAGCAGACCGATTTTTGTGGCACGGGATGAGCTGGGCGTTGTGATGGGATATGCTTTTTGCGTATATCAGCAGTATGTGAACAATAATATTTTAACCGATGTCAAAACCTTGTATATTGACGATTTGTGCGTGGACGAAACTTTGCGCGGGCAACACGTGGGAAAACAGTTGTATGATTATGTGTTGGCTTTTGCAAAAGAGAATGGTTTTTATAATGTGACGCTTAACGTGTGGTCCTGCAATGAAGGCGCGATGAAATTTTATGAGAAGTGCGGGTTGAAGCCACAGAAGGTCGGCATGGAAGTGATTTTATAATAGAAGTAATTTTATAAAAGAAATGCCGGAAACAGATGTGTTTGAAGCGGCATTCAAATCGCAGAGTAAGTGATGAGTTGGACGGAGAGTAAATGTACGACAGAGCCAAAAGACACCCGGAACATATAATTGAAGAATGGTATTTGGTGGGCAAGATTGGCTTGGTTCTTTTTGTTGTGGCTGCAATTGTGATTTGGTGGAAGGGCGATGTGATTCTTGCAAGGGAGCATGGCTGTGTGTTCCGCGATACGGTTGGATTCTATTGTGCGGGGTGCGGTGCTACGAGAGCCTTTTATCATTTGATGCGCGGACATTTGTGGCAGAGTTTTCTTTGTAATCCTTTTGTGATTTACGGTATCGGCGTGTATGTCGTTTTTATGATTAATACATTCCTATATATGCATACCGAGAAAATCGGTTTCAAGAAGTTTCCTATTGTGGGCCTGATTTATGTGGGTGTGGGCGTGCTACTCGGACAGTGGGTGATTAGGAATATCTTATTTATTGGGTTTGGACTGACAGTATTATAAAGGCTGTGCTTGGATGTGTAGAACAGAATGCATTTAGGTGATTGGAATAGAAGGATTGAAAAGTAAAAGAGAATCGCTTCAAAGTTGAGGCAATTCTCTTTTTTTATTTTAACATTAGATATGGATTTTAATTACTATGCTGACTTACTTTGTCCAGCGCCCTGAAGCACCACAGGGAAGAACGAGACCATCTTCTGCTACGGGGAGTCCGATTTCATTAGCTTCCACGCTACCGCCAAACTTAGACACAATGGCAGTGTTAATCATATAAGAAAGCACTGCGGGCTGAAGTCCTGTAGTATAGGAGTTGATTAACAGAAACTTAGAGTCTTCGGTCAGAAGCTGTGTTGTCAACTCGATAAAAGGGAAAATGGATTCTTCAATTTTCCAAATTTCACCTTTGGGTCCGCGACCATATGAAGGCGGATCCATAATAATGCCATCGTAGTGATTGCCGCGACGGATTTCACGTTCCACGAATTTAACGCAGTCGTCCACTAACCAGCGGATGGGCGCATCGCCCAAACCGGAGGCGACGGCATTCTCTTTGGCCCACTGCACCATACCTTTGGAGGCGTCCACATGAGTAACGCTTGCGCCTGCCTTGGTAGCGGCTAAGGTTGCACCTCCTGTGTATGCAAAAAGGTTTAAGATTTTTAACGGGCGGTCCGATTCTTTTATAATAGAAGAAAACCAGTCCCAGTTTACCGCCTGCTCAGGGAAGAGGCCGGTATGCTTAAACTTGAAGGGCTTTAAGTTAAAGGTTAAGTCTTTGTATTGAATTGACCATTCGTCGGGCAGGTTAAAGAATTCCCACTCGCCGCCGCCTTTGTTGCTGCGGTGGTAGTGGCCGTTCTTGCGTTTCCAGCCTGCGTGAGTATGGGGAGTATCCCAAATGACCTGCGGATCCGGACGCACCAGAATATAATCGCCCCAGCGTTCCAGCTTTTCGCCGCCTGAAGTGGCCAACACTTCGTAATCTTTCCAATTATCTGCTATCCACATAAAAATACTCCGTTTCGCGTAGTTTTAAAATAATGCTTCGGCGTCACCGACGAACCGATGCAAAACAGTTCTTCTATATATTAGTATAATTTGGGGAAGTCTGCAATTACTTTTATGGAAAGTGTGATTTGCCGGCGGATACAATTTTTATTTTGTAAAAGCGGTTTGTAAACAGGAAAAATACTTTTAAATTAAAAATATAAAAAGATTATAAAATGATTTTATTTACAAAATACTTTTAATATGTTAGTATTGTCGTGTAGTTTATTTATTTTTTGTTTTAGGAGGAGAAGAAAATGGACGGAAATAACATGAACAATATGAATAATGAATATTCATATGATGCTAATGCTACATATGAAGTAGTTGAACAGAAAGGTAATGCACTTGCAATCGTTTCTTTGGTTACAGGTATTCTTTCAATCGTTTGCTGCTGTTCACCTATCATTAGCTGGCTTACAGGTGCAGCTGGTATCGTATGCGGTGTTCTCGGTATGAAGAGATGCGAAAAGATTGGTATGGCAAGAATCGGTATGATCCTTGGTATCGTAGGTGTTGTACTTGGTGTAATTATGTTCATCATCAACCTTGTTGGTATCTTCAGCGGCGAAAGCTACTTGAACGATTACTACTACTACTAAGATTTAGATTGAATCGAAGTGAGAGACCGGACTATGTGTCCGGTCTTTTTTGTGTCAAAATATTACGCCATATTATAAAAGATGAATCAGTTCTTTTAATTTACAAGAAAATAAAGATATGTTATTATAAAACACATAACAAAAGAAAAATTCATTATTTGGGAGGATATGAAGTATGGATGGAAATAATATGAACTATCAGAACAATACATATCAGCAGCCTGCGCCTGCACAGCCCGGTAAAGGTTTTGGTATTGCGTCTATGGTACTTGGTATCATTGCGCTTTTGATTACTTTGCTTTCTTGCTGCTTGCCTTTTTTGTTGATTCTTTCAGGCTTGTTAGGCTTGTTAAGTATTGTCTTTGGTATTATTGCGATTGCTAAAAAGGGTGGCAAAGGTATGGGTATTGCCGGTTTGATTTGCAGCGTTGTAGGATTGTTACTTGCAATTGTTATTATTGTGTTTACTATCCTTATGGGCGCGGGGTTAATAGCGCCTGCATTTATGGAAGCGTATGACGATTACTACTATGATTATGATTACGATGATTATGACTATGATTACGACTACGATTATGACTACGACGATTGGGATTATTGATTATGGACGAATATAATTATAATGAAACATATGAAATGAATGGCGGCTACGAAAGCTGGGAAGACGATGATTACAATCCGCCCCAAAGCAACGGCTTGGCAATTACAGGTATGGTACTTGGAATTGTGGCGATTGTAATCGGGTTATTGTCTTCGTGCTGTGGCGGCTTGTTTGTCATATTGTTCTCTGCACCTTTTGCAATTGGTGGCTTAATCACAAGTATCATCGCGTTAAAGAAAGGGCAGAACAAAGGAATGGCGATTGCCGGCATTATATGTTCTGCACTTGCGCTCTTGATAGGAGTGATTATGATTCTCATGGCGTTTATAAGTTATGTCTTTTTAGGAATGGCTTATGGACTTGACTCTTACTTAAGCTATTAGCAATGGTAATGTATATAAGTAGAAACTATGGCGGGGTGTGTATGCATCCCGCTATTCTTGTGGATAAAAACTTTAAAACCACATCATCTTGAGTCTGTTTCTTCTATATAAAAGAAGCAAAAATGTTTTTGTGAAAAACTTATAAATTTTTTCAAAAAAACTCTTGCACATTGCCAAAACATGTTGTATAGTAATACTTGCTGTGGCATGATAGCGATGAAATGTAAGGTTGCTATCCGGCAAAATGGATAGGTTTTTACATGGAGCGAATGTCAAGTCAAGATACTGGCGACAAGTCACTGTACAAAACAACATGTCTACAAACAGGTAGAAACGACGTGAAAGTTTTAACGAATACGGTTCGGAAGTAATTCTGGGGTTGCGTAAACAGTTAGGACACACACGGGAGAGTGTACAGTCACCGCTTGTCGTACTTAGATTTTATAAAGTGCGAAAAGGAGGCGACTTTTTTTATGGCAAACGAAGTAATGAGAATCACACTTAAAGCTTATGAGCATCAGACAGTAGATGC
>JAGAQZ010000093.1 GCA_017622505.1 Lachnospiraceae bacterium | reverse complement strand
TGCCAACTGACTATCTCCCATTGCACAAATAAACTCATAAAAATTAAGCGGGTACAAATGCATAAAATCCACTTTCCCTACCGGAAATGAAGTTCCTTGATGAAGTGCCACTCCAAGTAATGAGCCGGCTGCCATAATTGCGTATTGTGGTGCATTCTCATAAAAATATTTCAAAGAAGCTAATGCCTTCGGTGCTTCCTGTATCTCATCAAAAATAATTAGCGTATCTTCAGGATCAAAGCTTTTTCCGTACTCAATTTTGACAGAAGAAATAATGCGTGATATATCAAAGTCAATTTCAAACACCTTTTTCATCGTTTCGTTATTGTCAAAGTTGATATATATTGTATCTTTGTAATATCTTGCACCGAATTCCTTCATAATCCAAGTCTTACCCACTTGTCTGGCTCCTTGTATAATCAAAGGCTTTCTCTTTTTCTTGTTTTTCCATTGTTCAAGCTTTATAAATAAATTTCTTTCCATACACTTATCGCCTCCGATTTATTAAGTATTCTTGTTCATTATTCTAAACTATTCCTTTTATTTTATCAACATTTTTAAGGCGATACTTTTGTAATATTTTACATTTTTAAGGCGATATTTAGTGCTTTATTCTCATTATTAAGGATATAATTGCCATAATTTAAAAGAGATGTCTTCCCAATTTAATAACACTCCACCTTGCCCATTCGCAGACCTTCTGTCTTGCTCATGTATGTCCCTCACCGTATGTCGGTACATCAAAAAAGACTTCATGGCAAGCAAGCTTTTCAGAAGTCTTTTTCTCGTCCCACCGCACGGACTCAATGCTCCAGCATATTTTCAATAAATATCCCATACCCCTTCTCCGGGTGATTCACCAGCACGTGGGTCACTGCCCCGATAATCTTCCCCTCTTGAATAATAGGACTGCCGCTCATCTTCGTGTCAAGTAGGGGGCAACAATTTTCTGCATATTTTGATATTTTTCTATAAAAACGGAAAAGTCACTCCTAAATTCCGTGCAATGCACAAAATTTAGGAGCTGCTTTACTTCTACCAATCCATATAGGAACAATCATTCTTCATTTATTATCTCATTTTCATATTCTCGAATTGCCTCCTCAACACTTAAAAGCGGCAACTCTAACATAGAAACATTTTTCATATTAAAAATTATTTGTGTGCCTGCGATATCTTGGCAAAACAAAATATCATCTGCAAATTCCGTATCTTCGAACACATAAGTATTGTATATTTCGCCGGATATAGATTCATTATATTTGAAATCAATTGAAACAGGTCTTACGCATCCATCCAAATAATATATTATAGAAATCTGTGTTTCTTCATATATTTCATCTTCAGATAATCCTTTTTTCTCAATAAATTCTTTCATAAAACTCTGAAATTGTGGTGATAAAACATCCTCATCACTCCCCTCATCCATTAGATAGCAATAATCTTCTAATACTTCATATACTACTAATGGAACTTCACCGCAATCCACTTTGTTATTCCAATTAATAAATTCTGGTTGGTCACAGTCAAAATCTGAAAATACGATTTCATTCACATTTTTCATATTAACAAATAACACTTTGTTATTCATGCAAGGAATAACAATCCTGTCACTTTCTATCATTCTATAAACTAATTTTCTTGTGTTCCCGGTAATCGGATACCACAAAAATTCTTTACTGTTGCATAACTGAATCCCTATATGTCCCCAAAAGCCACTATATCTATCACGATTCTCGTCAGTACTATTACATATACACAAATCTAATGTTGCAATCTGTGGTTCGAAAAAATTTTCTCCTAATAGACATTTAACACTTACAGATAAACACATTGCAATATCTCTTAATTCTGCAAGTGTCGCATTTTCTCCGGCATCAATCTCCATTAAACGTGTTAATGGAATACCTGTTGCTTTTGCTATTTCTTTTGAACTTACTTTCATCAGATTGCTTATTTCTCTAGTACGAATATATTTATTTTTTATATTACCCAATAGCATATCTGCAGAAATAGAAAGATATTCCATTATCTTTGCCATGTGTTTTTCATAATTTATTTTACTAGTTGATGTTCCGGTTAGTAATTTATCTAAAGTCGGTCTTGATACCCCTACTTTTTTTGATATTTCGACTTTAGTATAGCCCCTATCAATAATAATCTTCTCTAGTCTTATACCTACTACACTTCTTCTATCAAACAAATCACCTACGCTATACATAAATAAGCCTCCCTTTCTTTTGTTTTTTTCATTTTATCACACGCCGTTTTGTTTGTAAATATGTTTTTTACTTTTTTACATTTTACTTTTTACAATTTGGAATTGTTTATTAAAATAGGGTTCCGCAATTCGCGAAACCCTATTAATATTTTTACTAAAAGTCTTCCTTTTCTAACATTTCAGCCTTATCCCAAACGGAACCAAACATACTTGAAAACGAAACCAGTTGTGCCACAAAATCTCTATCTTCTTCGTTTTCTGAAAAATACCAATTCAATAGCGTATAAATTCAATTTTTTACTTCCTTATTGATTATTTTCATTGTTTCATCATCAAGGCAAACTCCCTCTGCATGTAAATCTTCTACAACAGTATTTCTGTATACTAAATGCGTTAATGCTCTTGACACTGTTTGTAATAACTCTTCATCCATTTTGAATTCTCCTTCAAATCGTAGACTACAATTCCTTATTCTCTGCAATATATTGAACTAAATTGCAATGATGTATACCATCCCTTTTCTGCAATAACTGATCTAAGGTAAACAAATACTTTGGATAATTATCACGAATTTTTGCAAATGGTCTGTACTCTCTATCTTCTGTTACCTTATCCATAATTGTCATTGCAACTTGAATATATTGGTAAATATCATTTTTTCTTGTAATAAAATCACACTCAAGAGTTCCTATTCTTCCAACACTTAACTGATATCCTTTTGCCCGAAGATAAGTATAAATGATATTTTCTAAAACCGGACCATAATTTATACGAGTATCAGTATTACGTGCAAAGTAGATTCCTAAATCGGCTAAATAATACTTTTCATCTCCACGCAAAGCTTTTTTTGAGCGCAAATCAAATCTTGGACATTTGTATATAATTTTAGCATTTTCCAAAATTTCTAAATACGTTCTAAGTGTTTCTCTTTTTATCGGAATGCCTTCCTCCTTATTAAAATATTCAAGAATATTTGACAGGCTTGTTGTAGCACCAAAATTATTAATGATATAAGTCATTACCTTATCGAAAACTGATTTGCTACGTATCTTTCTATGCTTAACAATATCTTTATCTATAATCTGCTCTATAACACTTTTTACATATAAGTCTTTATCATCGTTATTAATAAATTCCAACGTTTTAGGAAAGCCACCATAGCGAATATATTCATTAAATTCTTCCATTTTATTTTCATTAATCGGAAGTTTTCTAAATCTTTTCATCTCTAAAAACTCATAGAAATTTAAAGGAAACATCTCAATCTCTATATATCTACCGGTTAACTTAGTGGCAAGTTCTCCACTTAATAAATAAGAATTAGACCCTGTAATAAATACAGAAAAATTCCCCTCTTCACGATATGCATTGATTACTGTTTCAAAGCCTTTCACGTTTTGAATTTCATCAATAAAAAGATATTTAAAATCTTCGTCTTTTATTTTCTCATCAATTATCTTTTCTAACTGTTCTGGTGTTTTGATACTTTTAAATCCTTTTTTGTCTAAGTTTATTTGTATAATATCTTTATCATTAACACCTTGCAATATTAACCTATCTATTATTGATAGAAGAAAGCAGGATTTACCGCAACGACGAATACCAGTAATTACTTTAATTAAATCGCTATCAATAAATCCTTCAATCTTATCCATATAATACTGTCTTACATAAATTTTATTATTCATTGCATACCCTCCATATGCAATATAATATATTAATTCTTTCTTTTTTTCAAGTTAAGGGTGCATTTTTTATTCTTTTCTACCAAAAAGCACCCTTAACTGCTATTTTATGATTGTGACTCTTTCAACACCTTGTGTACATCTCAATGCTCTAACATATTCTCGATAAATATCCCATACCCCTTCTCCGGGTGATTCACCAGCACGTGGGTCACTGCCCCGATAATCTTCCCCTCTTGAATAATAGGACTGCCGCTCATCCCCTGCACTATCCCGCCGGTCATATCCAATAAGCGCTCATCCGTCACCTGAATGGTTAAAGCACGCTTTTTTTCGGTGGCATTATAATTAATATCTACAATCTCCACGGAATACTTCTCACAGGTTCCGCTGACAGCCGAGATAATATAGGCATCGCCTTTTTTTATCTCCTGCTTCAGCGCTATCTCCATAGGCTGTTCAATCGTATCCTCCAACCATTCTTCTTTTACGATGGTTCCATGAATTCCGCAGGTTGTATTATCCTCAATTTCAGCGACTTTTTTATCTTTTTCATATTGGATTAGCCCTGTAACAGAACCCGGCTCACCTTCCTCCCCACGGCTGATGGATACAATAGACGTCTCATATAAGGCACCGGAAGAAATGGTCACAAGTTCATTCGTGTCTATGTCTCTCACCGCATGTCCCAAAGCTCCGAAATCTCCGTCTTCCTTTATAAACGTCATTGTCCCTACGCCCTGTAAACTATCGCGGATCCATGCACCGATTTTATAACTACCATCCCTAGAAAGGACCGGTGTCACTTTAACATCCCTTTCTTCCTGTCCCCGTTTTATGGTTAAATGCAACGTTGCACCGCCTGAGTTATGCACGATTTCCGTAAAATCTTTTTTACGCGTTACTTCTTCACCATTCACTGCCACAATGTAATCACCCGACTGTAAAATATCCTTACATGGCATTACCGAATCCCCATCCGTCGTTGTAAAATCACCGACATCTATCACATACACGCCATCTGTTTTAACATATATACCGACAGTCTGTCCGGATGGAATGACCTTGGTTGAATCCATAGTTTCAATACGAACGGTTTTATAAGGCAACACGCCAAATAATTTCAAATCCACGCAGTAGGTCTGATTCTCTACACCGCTTAACACAATTTCCTTCGAGAAATCCACTTCCACGCTGGGTATAAAACTGTTACCCACTCCTGTTTCTTCCAGTCGGCTAATGCTCTCAACTGCAGGTTCCAAATAATTTCCTGCTTCAACACTTTCCAAATATATTTCGCCGCTGGCCGGAATGTCAAAGTCAATCACCTGTTCTTTACCGCTTTCAACATAAATCACTTCCGGCATACGATTCCATTCATAAATATAAAAGCCTGCAAAAGCAATCACCAAACCAAAGCCCATCATAAAAAATAAAACTCTTCTGCACATTCTCATTCTTCTATATTTCATAAAACTGTTATCAATCTCGCCCATCACAACCTCCGGAAAGTAATTCTGATTTTCTTCTATTTTCGATTATGTTAATTACCGTTGAAATAACATATCAATTCGATGGGCTTTTGCCACCGTCGGTACTTAGGTTGCATCTGCAACCTTATGTACCGCTACGTGGGGCAACAGAGCGAAAGCGTCCCTGAGAATGATTGTTATTTCAATGGTAATTTTCTAACAAAAAAAGAAGGACTTTCGTCCTTCTTATTATGTGATAATATGAAATTTTTACTTATCCATTTTTTGTATTTTGTGCCTGAATTTTTAATTCTCTGGCATTTTCCAAGACCGCATCCGTAATCACTTCTCCGCCCAGCAGTCTTGCCACCTCATTTAATGCACCGTCTTCATTCATAGGTGTAATATTTGTAACGGTCTTGCCGTTTTGTTCGCTCTTTTCGATGCAATAATGTGAATCTGCCATTGCCGCAATCTGTGGCAGATGGGTAATACAAATGACCTGATGACTCTTGGCAAGAATTCCTAACTTCTCCGAAACCTTCCAGGCCGTTTTACCGCTGATACCGCTGTCAATTTCATCAAAAATCAAGGTGTTAATATCATCACGTTTCGCAGAAATTGTCTTAATCGCAAGCATAATACGTGACAACTCACCACCACTGGCTACTGCCGATAAAGGACGCAATTTCTCGCCCGGGTTGGTAGATATCATAAACACAACCTTATCCTTACCGTTGGCACCGACCTGCTCCGCGTCTTCGAAAGATACTTCAAACTCTGCCTGCATAAAATTCAAATCATGCAAAGCTTCCACAATTTCTTTCTCAAGCTTAACCGCTTCCGCCTGACGCAACTTGCGAAGTGCCTTCGCATACTCTTCTAAAAGTGCCTCTTTGTCAGCTAATTCCTTGCCGATACGTTCACTTTCTTCTACCGCATTCTCCAAACGATAAATATACGCCTTACGTTCTTCCGCGTAATTCAATATTTGTTCAATGCTTTTACCGTATTTAATCTGTAAATGATTGATTAAATCCACACGCTCCCGCACGCGGACAAACTCACGCTCATCGAAATCATCCGCTTCCAAAGCAAAATTTAAATCTCTGGACAAATCCCGTAAAAGCGAATCCACTTCAGTCATACGCTCTTCCATCTCTGCCATATCATCATCCAAAGCCGACAAATGGCTCATTTCACGCAACGCACGGTTTAAACTGTTTTCACAGCTGGAATCCTCTTCTTTCAGCAATTGAAGCACACGCACAAGGCCTTCTTTGACCTTACCGCTGTTCTCCATTTTGCGAAGATTGCTTTCTAATTCTTCCAATTCACCGGGCACAAGCTTTGCTTTTTCGATTTCATCCACCTCAAAGCGGGCAAAAGAAAGTTCGCGCTCACGTTGCTCCGGCGACATTTCCGGCGTATCATAGGCCTTCTTTAAGTCCAGATATTTAGCATATTCTTCCTTTAACAATGCCTTCTGCTCTGCCAAAGTTTTATCCCCGAAAGAATCAAGGATATCTAAATGTTTTTTATCCTGTAAAAGACTCTGGTAATCATGCTGTCCGTAGATATCGAGAAGAATCGGTGCCAACTCTTTTAACACAGACGCCGAAACCGTCTCTCCGCACACCTTGAATACACTTCGGGTAGGACTGATTTTACGTTGCAAAATCACCACGCCATCTTCTTCCACAGGCAAATCAAGTGCTTCTATTTTTTTCTTCTGTTCTTCGTTCTCAACCTGGAACACCAATTCCACCAATGCATATTCCGCACCGTCGCGGATACTGTCTTTATCCGCCTTAGCGCCCAGCGCCAGATGAATGGATCCTAAGATTACGGATTTACCCGCACCGGTTTCTCCGGTTAAGATATTCAACCCTTCCGTAAAATCCACTTCCACCTCATCAATGATGGCTAAATTTTTAACGTGTAACTGTAATAACATAAGGCCTCCTTTTACCCTTCCCTCTCTCTTGTTCCAAGGATTTTGTTAAAAGGTTGCTTTTATCAAATCTGCTATTTTATCTTTCACCAAAACGGCGTCCTGTGTGGTTCGCACAGCCACCATAATGGTATCATCTCCCGCAATACTGCCTACCACTTCTGACAAATTCATAGCATCCAAAGCGGCGGCAACGGCCATTGCCATACCGGATACGGTTTTAATTACAAGAATATTCTGCGCCGTATCCATACCGGTCAGACCGTCTCTGATAATACGAATGTATTTGTCAGCCAGGTGCTCGGTATCGTTGTTTAAAACCACATACTTCTGTCTGCCCTTTCCGTTTGACACCTTGGTAATCTTTAATTCCCTGATGTCTCTGGAAACGGTAGCCTGGGTAATGTTAAAACCGTCTTCCAGAAGTTTTCCAACCAGCTCCTCCTGGGTTTCGATATCAAATTGTTCAATCAATTCCATGATTCTTTGATGTCTTTTATTCTTCATTCCAATACTCCGTAATATGCGGTCATATCTGTCTATATAATCAATTAATTTTCTTTCATCTTCTCGTACAAGGTTTCAAGGAAACTTGCACTGCTGATGCGAATCAGTGTCGTAGTCATCTTGGATTTGTTTACCACAACCCTGTCGCCTGCTTCCAATTTGATGCGCTCGATTCCGTCAAAATATACCTCAATCAACTGTTCTATCGTCAAATCATGGGGCGGTAAAATCTCCACTTCAATCTCATCTTCCGCATTAAAAATAATACTTCTGCTAAGCATGGTATGGGGTGCAATTGGGGTGATAATCGTCATATCCGCACCGGGCTCCACAATAGGACCGCCGGAAGAAAGATTGTATGCCGTTGAACCGGTGGGGGTTGCCAAAATCAAACCATCGGCACGATAAGCTTTTAACATTTTATTATTAACGCTTACTTTGAAATTCAAAATCTGCATGGAACCGCCACGGGTGATAACAATATCATTCAAGGCATCCAAACAACAGATTTCTTCGTCACCGCGCATAACCTTGCCGGATAACATCATACGGTTTTCGGTGGTATACGCCCCCTCGCACAAAGCATCCAGCGCACTGAATACATTGCTTTTATCCACGTCTGCCAAATAACCCAAATGGCCCATATTTACGCCAAGAATCGGTAAATCATTTTGGACAATCTTTTTTGCCACACGCAAAATAGTGCCGTCACCGCCCAGAACAATAATACAGTCCACGCCGTCCAAATGCTCTTTGGAAATATCGTAGTCACGACTTTCGGGCACAAAGGATTTCACCTTCTTATACTTCTTATTTACAAGATAATCCTGTACGCTGCGGGTTACTGACAAATCCTTATCTTTTTGATTGTTCGTAATCAATAAAAATGATTCCATTGTTTTCCTTTCTTTGAAAACATCATAAAATATGATTCGAATTGTTTCTTTACAGTAAATCTATTTATATCTATTAGTATCTTTTTAATTTCTTTATATCTCTTCTATTCTTTAACAAATCTCTACAACGTTTCGTGGGATTTCGATACAATTTCATTGATTCTATCCATCATTTCCTTGGATAATTCTACAGTGTCCTGCGCAACAACACTTTTATTTAAAATATCTTCTGCCGAAAGCGTTCCTGCATCCGGTGCATCCATAGGTTTCTGAATATAAGCCAGATACTCAATATTGCCTTCCGGTCCGCGAATCGGCGAATAATCCAAATCCAGAATATCAAAACCGATATTCATAATGATTTTGGAAACATTTTCCACTACTTCTTTATGTACGGACGGCTCTCTTACAACACCCTTCCTGCCGACCTTTACTTTGGTCGTCTCAAACTGGGGCTTAATTAAGCATACCATACGTCCGCCGGGCTTTAATAAGTTATATGCCGGTGGGAGAATTTTCTGCAAAGAGATAAAAGATACATCCACGGAAGCAAAATCCAAGTCATCCTGAATATCGTCTCTTACCATATAACGAAAATTGGTCTTCTCCATACAAACCACGCGCTTATCATTGCGAAGCTTCCATGCAAGCTGGCCGTGTCCTACGTCTACGGCATAAACCTTAGACGCGCCGTTTTGCAACATACAGTCCGTAAAACCACCGGTAGAAGCTCCGATATCCATACAAACCATATTTTCGAAAGAAAGCTGATGCTTCTCAACTGCCTTTTCAAGCTTCAAGCCACCGCGACTGACATAACGCAAGGTTGCGCCGCGCACTTCGACTTTAGCCGTTTCTTCCTCAAACAAATCGCCTGCTTTGTCTTCTTTTTGTCCGTTTACATAGACAATACCGGACATAATATATGCTTTTGCTTTTTCTCTGGACTCGGCTAAGCCCTTTTTGACAACCAGTACATCTAACCGTACCTTCATTACAATACCTTCCTGTTAAATCGTTTGCTCAAACGATTATTCATTCTATAAAACGTATTCCTACGTAATACTGCAAATTCCTACAGACATTCCTTAATACGTGCCACTACGGAATCCGCATCCATGCCGATTTCTTTGTATAACTGATCCACACTGCCGTGTTCCACAAATTTATCAGGAATCGCAATAGATAAAACCTTACAATCCCCCTTGATACCGGCAAGATACTCACGTACCTTCTCACCGTAGCCGCCACTTGCCACATTCTCTTCCATAGTAACAATCAACTGATGGTTCTCGGCTGCTTTTTTCAGTGCTTCCTCATCAATGGGTTTTATGAAACGTCCGTTATTCAAACTGCAGTTTAATCCTTCGTCTTTTAACTTGGAATGAACATCTACTGCGGTCTTCACCATACTTCCTACTGCAAAAATTGCAATGTCTTTTTCTTCATAAATCCATTCGGATTTACCAAGTTCCACCGCTGCACGGTTCTCATACAAGCCTTCATAAGCCTGTCCTCTGGGATAGCGCACTGCAATAGGCCCATCGAACGCAATCGCAAATTTCAACATATCAGAAAGCTCCCATTTATTCTTGGGCGCCATAATGGTCAAATTAGGAATGGATGATAAAAATGATAAGTCAAATACACCCTGATGGGTTTCACCGTCACTACCTACCAATCCGGCTCTGTCAATTGCAAATACAACCGGCAATTTCTGAAGACAGACATCATGTAAAATCTGGTCATAAGCTCTCTGCAGGAAAGACGAATAAATCGCTACAATCGGTCGCAAACCGCCCGCCGCAAGTCCTGCCGCAAATGTAACTGCATGCTCTTCCGCAATTCCAACGTCAAAAAATCTGTCAGGATACATATTGCGAAAACGCTTTAACCCGGTACCATCAGGCATTGCTGCGGTAATAGCCACCACTTTATCGTTTCTTGCACCCATTTTGCACATAACGGTTGAGAAAATATCCGTATAATTAGGCTTGGTTCTTTTAGATGCGGGCAAACCGGTTTCAATTTCAAAAGGCTCTGCACCATGAAAACGTGCGGGATGTCTTTCTGCAGGTGCATATCCCTTACCCTTATGGGTAATAACATGCACAAGCACGGGTTCCTTGCATCTTTTCGCTTCTTTGAACACGCGAACCATGTCTGCAATATTATGACCATCCACGGGTCCTAAATAGGTCAGACCCATATCTTCAAATAACATACCCGGAATTACCATCTGCTTAAAAGTACTCTTTACACGCTGAATGCCGTGAATCATATTTTTACCGCGGGGCATCTGACGCAATCTGTCTTTTACGCTGTCTTTTAAATCGATATAAGCTTCTGTGGTACGAATGCTGTTCAAATACTGGGAAACACCGCCTACAGGCTCTGAAATAGACATATTATTGTCATTTAATACAATGATAAAATTAGTATCCGCTTTTGCCGCATTGTTAAGTGCTTCATAAGCCATACCGCCGGTTAACGCACCGTCACCAATTACGGAAACAATGGTATTATTCTTCCCCTGCAAGGTTCTTGCCATTGCCATACCAAGACCTGCCGAAATGGAAGTCGAACTGTGTCCCGTATTAAAACAGTCGCAATCGCTTTCCACGGTCTTGGGAAAACCGCTCATACCCTTAAATTTACGCAAGGTATCAAAACCGTCTTTACGGCCGGTAAGGATCTTATGGGTATAAGACTGGTGACCTACGTCCCAAATCAGTTTATCCTCCGGAAAATTCATGCACAAATGCAATGCCATGGTAAGTTCCACCGCACCTAAATTGGCGCCTAAATGACCACCGGCCACACTAATTTTTTCAATTAAGAATTCGCGGATCTCCTGGGCCAAATCGCCGTAGTATTCTTTGGGAATTCTTTTTATATCGTTTGGTTTTTCAATTCTTTCAAGAAACATGTCTTTGTCCTCTACTCTCTAACCTCTATTTGTCACGGTTTACAAGACTGCCGATCAAATCTTTTAAAAATACCTTTTCATCGGTGATTTCATTCAGCATCGCAATCGCTTCTTCCGATAACTGCTTCTGGTCGGCCTGTGCTTTATCAAGACCTTCCAAAGTAACATATGTCGTCTTTTCATTCTTCTCATCACTTCCCACCGGCTTACCAAGCAAAGCTTCGTCACCGATTTTATCGAGAATATCATCTTGAATTTGGAAGGCTACACCTACATTATAACCAATCTTTTCAGTCTTACTAATATCATCTGCGCCCGCAAGGATTGCACCGATGGTAAGTGCGGCCTGAATCAAAGCGGCTGTTTTATTTTCATGAATAAAAAGCAATTCTTCCTTTGTTGCATCCTCCTTTTTCTCTGCCTCGATATCCGCAACCTGTCCGCCAATCATTCCGAACACACCGGCTTTACGTCCCAATACCTGTAACGCCTTAGTCTGACGTTTTAACAAATCACAATCTCCCGCCTCAACACTTTTCATCATAGCATTCGATACAGTCTCAAATGCAAAATTTAAAAGTCCGTCACCGGCAAGAATCGCCGTTGCCTCATCAAACTGCTTATGGTTGGTAAGTCGACCTCTTCTGTAATCATCATTGTCCATTGCAGGCAAATCATCGTGAATCAGCGAATAGGTATGTATCATTTCCAAAGCCGCCATATAGGGCTTAACAGTGCTTTCATCCTTACCACCGAACATGCGGAAGCTTTCCAACATCATCATAGGACGCAGTCTCTTACCGCCTGCATAAAAACTATAGCGCATTGCATCGATTACACGCTCATAATATACACCCTTTTGTTCCGGAAGAAACTCTGCAAGAATTTCCTCAATCTCATCTACATGAAGTTTCATTTCCTCATTCCAATTGCTCATGCTTAACCCTCTTACTTTTATTCCGTTAATCGCTTATCTTTCTCCAAATCGGCAAATTCTTCTGTTTTGCCGTCTTCCATAAGCTTTAATACTTTCTTCTCCACCTTATCAATACTTTCATCGCATTTTCTCAATAATTCCACGCCTTCGCTGTATTTATTAAAAGCATCTTCAATGCTGATATCACTTCGCTCCAAATCCGAAAGAATTGCTTCGATTTTTGCAAAATTTTCTTCTAAGGTTGCTGTCTTATTCTCTGACATTCTGTTCTCCTCTTATATACATTTGACTTCATCTATACATTATCATACCTAAAAGTCAAAATAATAACCGATACATTTTTTACTCCTGCGTTTCCCAAGAAGTCAATTCATTCACTGTTGCGCCTGCTTCGCCGTCTTTCATACGGATTCGTATTACTTGGCCTACTTCCATATCTTTGATTCCTGATACACGTTGTCCCGCATCATTGGCAAGATAAGCCATACCTCCGTTTAAGCGTTTCACCGGTGAAACCGCATGTACACGCTCCACAAGAATTTGAAATTGATTTCTTTTTCTTAGCAATAATTGCTTCATACGCTGGTCCAAATTCTCGGAAAGTCTTGCCCCGGTCATTCGATACTCGCGTACCTTCACAGCCGGAGAAGCACTGTGGACTCTTTGTTTCAGCAGTTGGCTTCTTGTCTTTCCCCTATTAATATGACTTTCCATTGCCTTGTATAAAAGCGCTCTGTATTCTTCCAGATAACGCTCTGTTTTCGCAAACTCTTCTACAGCCAACTCTGCCGCCGCAGAAGGCGTTGCCGCTCTTTTATCCGCCACAAAATCTGCAATGGTAAAATCCGTTTCATGACCTACTGCTGAAATTACCGGCACACTGCATTGGAAAATTGCATGCGCTACCGCCTCTTCATTGAAAGCCCATAAGTCTTCAATGGAACCGCCACCGCGACCGACAATCATTACATCCACGCCATAATTTTCTAAAGCTTCAATACCTTTAATAATACTGGGGGCTGCTCCGTCGCCTTGTACGATTGCAGGATATAAAATAATCTGAATATAGGGATTTCTTCGCTTTGCCACAGAAATAATGTCTCTTACCGCAGCTCCCGTAGGTGCTGTAACGACACCCAGTGTCTTAATTCCTGTTGGAATAGGTCTTTTATATTCCGCATCAAACATCCCCTGCGCAGACAGGCTTTTCTTCAATTGTTCAAATGCGAGATAAAGATTTCCTTCTCCGTCTTTTTCAACCGCGGTTGCATAAATCTGGTATTTGCCGTCTCTGACAAAAACCTCTACCTTACCTTTTACAACAACCTGCTGTCCGTCTGTCATTTGAAAATTCAAATTGCGACGATAAGAAGAAAACATAACACAGGAAATAGCAGAACCATTTTCTTTTAAGGTAAAATAAATATGTCCCGTGGAATGATATTTGCAATTGCTGATTTCACCACGAACCGATACTTCATTACTTAAAAGATAGTCCTGCGTAAACATATTCTTAATATAGTTGTTAAGCTGTCCTACCGAATAGATGCTTCCCATTATTACCTCTGTTGCCGGAATCTTTTACTTTGAAAACTTTGCCAAAACACCGTTTACAAAGGATGATGATTCATCCTGACCGAATTTTTTTGCCAGCTCAACGGCTTCATTGATAGCTACGGATGTGGGCACGGAATCATCATACTTGATTTCATATACGGCAAGACGAATGATCGCCAACTCTACTTTACCCATACGATCTGTCTTCCAGCCTATAGCCTGCTCATTAATCAAAGTATCAATTTCAGAAAGTTTGTCCTGAATCTTTTCAAACTTTTCGGAAATATATGTACAGTCCTTTTCAGACTGTATTTCTTCCTGCTCCAGATACAATTTCATCTGTTCAGGCATATCTTTTTTATCATTGAATTCCAACTGGAATACCAATTTAAAAATCTGTTCTCTTTGTTCTCTTCTTCCCATAATCTCTCCATCATAGAAATGCCTCCCTTACGGGAGACATATCGTATTTTATTCTGCCGTAGGAACTACAACAGATGCTATTCTTACATTTACATCCACAACTTCCAAGTTGGTCATGGTTTCGATGGAAGTCTTAACCTTTTCCTGTACTACGCGGCAGGTTTCGGGAACCTTATATCCTGAATTAATTCCCAACGCCATATCTACCTTAACGGTTCTTCCTACAATATCAACCTTAACACCCTTAGGTGCTTTACGAACGCCCATACGACTCATAAATTCATTCTGCGAGTTATCAACACTGACAACACCTTCTACTTCCGCTGCCGCCAAAGCTGCAATTACGGGAACTACATCATCTGCAATTCTTACTGCTCCGATTTTTTCGCTTGCTTCTTTTGCCATTTTTATTTCCTCCTTCTATCTAAACCTACACTGATTTCGATTTAATAATTATTGTAACTATTCAGAACAATATTCGCAAAATCACACCTTTGGCGCTTTCCTTTTGCTCATATTGTTACTTCGCCAAATAAATTTAAGAAAATAGCCCTCTGTATGCAAGCATACCCGGTCTACATTCTTAAATTTGCTTGGCTCTGAATAGTTACGAAAATTATACCAAATTTTGAATACTTTGCCTAGTCTTTTAAAGCATAAATGTATAAGTATACAATTTATCATTGGTCGTATACGCTAATGTGGTGGTGCCGCTTCCCAAATATTGGAAAATATGTTGATTATCCAGCATATTCGTTTGGAATTCCTGATACACCGTCGAATTAGAACATCTTATGGCTACACAGGTACGGCCCTGACTTTTTGCGGTATTGAAAATATTTTCAACCAACATTGTATCCATGCTTGTCAGATATAATCCTTCTTTTACGTAATAATTATCAATCTGAACAATACAGTTTGGTACGCTGATTGGATGCTCAATAATATGTGTTTTCAGAAGATCCTGCGTTGTAATACATAAATAATCATAATTAATATTTGAAAGTGCTCTCTCTTCTCCGCCGGCACTCGTATAAGACGCATCTCCCCATGTAGCATCCAGATAATAGTATTGGCCGTTAACTTTCACCAAATTCCACGCATGGGATTCACCGGATATAACCGAACCGGTGATAACCGTTGCTTCAACATTAAGTTGTTGCAATAAATACTGAACAGCCTTGGCATAGCCCAAACAAACAGATTCCCCGCCTAAAAACACGGAACAAATATTTTGGTTGTCCGGTGCTTCCAGATTATATTCCGTGTTCAGTATAATCATTTCATATACGTATTTTACTTTGTCATAATCGGTTGCATTTGCCGGCAATTGCGCCAAATAGTTGTCCACTGCTTGGGCTATCATATTTTCCTGCTGCGCAATCTGCACCGATGTCATCGTGTAATTAGGCGAATACAAAATTTTTTGAATATTACCGGCAAACAGATATTGTTCGTAGGAATATCCTTCCGCATAAAAAATTTCCGGATGATCCAACAACACGCACGTCGATACGGTTTCAACCATTTTCTCATCAATACTGCATAGCGGAACTTTACTTGTCTGCCCCCTGTATACCAACAAAATTTCGGCATACAACTGCTTCTGGCTTGCATCAAGATTTGCATATCCATACATACCGCTGCATTCTTTCATCGTCGAAGCAATATTGCTGTTTGTCAAACCGGCTTCATTTCTTATATTCCAATCTTCACCGGATAATTTTGCTTCTACGGTTATCTCGATTTCCGCACTATAATTTCCTTCCGGATTATCTACAAATACGGTTTCCGCAGACATTTCCAGTTCTTTTCCCTGTCCGTGCATACTGTCTAAAACATCACCGCCACTTGACGATGCACTGTTATTACCAAACAGACCGGCCACAGGACGTTCACTCACCTCGGAACCATCATCCAGAATTCGGGTAGTAATTAATATTCCCACAAAGAACAGGATAAAAATACTTAATAAAACAATATATTTTTTCACTAAGTTACTCCTTAAAACAACGAAGATTGCTTATTCATGTCCGAATTCAGACAATTCCAATCCGTCGTTTCGATCCAATGTCATGCCCACACTCCATGCATTGATAAACAATAACAACGGATTGCCACGCATATCTTTTACTTTCTTCATATCGGAAGTACCCACAATCTTTGCCACGTCCACTTCTTCCTTATTGGCAATCCAACGGATGTGTTCGTAAGGTAAGGGTTCCAACTTAATTTCTACGTTGTATTCATTCTCCAGGCGATATTTCAATACTTCAAACTGAAGCACACCAACAACACCTACGATAATTTCTTCCATACCGGTGTTGAATTCCTGGAAAATCTGAATTGCACCTTCCTGGGCAATCTGGGTTACACCCTTCATAAACTGCTTACGCTTCATAGTATCTACCTGACGCACACGGGCAAAATGCTCCGGCGCAAAGGTAGGGATTCCATCATATAAAAATTTATTTTTCGCCGTACAAATGGTATCACCGATTGAGAAAATGCCGGGGTCAAATACACCAATAATATCGCCTGCATAAGCCTCATCCAGAATTTTACGCTCGCTTGCCATAATCTGCTGGGGCTGTGACAAACGCATACTTTTATTACCCTGCATATGGAATACTTCACGGTCCGCTTCAAACTTACCGGAACAAATTCTCATAAAAGCAATTCGGTCGCGGTGCGCCTTATTCATATTTGCCTGAATCTTGAAAACAAAGGCACTGAAATCATTTTCACAAGGATCAATCACACCGATATCCGCCTTACGAGCCAAAGGTGTTGTTGTCATTTTTAAGAAATTCTGTAAAAAGATTTCTACGCCGAAGTTTGTTAACGCAGAACCAAAGAATACCGGTGTCAGCTTACCTGCCTGTACTTCACTTAAATCAAATTCCGCACTGGCACCATCCAATAATTCAATCTCGTCGGACAATGTTGCAAATGCTTCTTCGCCGATATATTCAAGAAGCTTGTCCTTATCATCCACGGAAATACGTTCAACATGACCTTCCTTGGTACCCTTTTCCGTATCAGAGAAAAGAACCACTTCCCTTGCTTCTCTGTCATACACACCCTTAAATGCCTTACCGCTGCCGATGGGCCAGTTTACGGGGCAGGTGGCAATGCCAAGCTCCTTCTCTACTTCGTCCAATAAATCAAAGGTATCGTTGGCATCGCGGTCCAACTTATTGATAAAAGTAAAAATGGGAATACCGCGCATGCTGCAAACCTTGAAAAGCTTTCTGGTCTGCGCCTCTACACCCTTGGAAGCATCAATTACCATGACCGCAGAATCCGCAGCCATTAATGTACGATAAGTATCTTCCGAGAAATCCTGATGTCCCGGTGTATCCAGGATATTAATGCAATATCCGTCATATTCAAACTGCAAAACGGAAGAAGTTACGGAAATACCTCTTTCTTTTTCAATTTCCATCCAGTCCGAAACCGCATGTCTGGCAGTTGCCTTTCCTTTTACACTACCGGCCAGATTAATGGCACCTCCGTATAAAAGAAACTTTTCTGTCAATGTTGTTTTACCCGCATCCGGGTGAGAAATAATCGCAAAAGTTCTTCTGCGGTTTACTTCATGTTGTAAGTTGCTCACAATTTTTTCCTCCGAAACTCAATCGTTTGTATTCTTTTATAATGTAACTGTTCAGAACACCATTCTCAAAATCGCACCTTTGGTGCTTGGATCTGAATAGTTACTTTAAATCATAGACTTGCCTTCAATATTGCCTTCCGCACCAAGCAATTTCAAGGTTGTGGCTGCAATATCCGCAAAGCTGTCTCTTGTACCCATATTGGCAGGCGTAAGCGCAGGACCATACATCACAAAAGGTGTATGCTCTCTGGAATGGTCCGTAGATACAGTGTATCCGGGATCACATCCGTGGTCTGCAGTAATCATTAACACATCATCTTCGCCAAGCTTTGCAAGCATTTCGGGCAGTCTTTGGTCAAATTCTGCCAAAGCCTTTGCATAGCCTTCAATATCGTTACGGTGACCGTAAAGCATATCAAAATCAACGAGATTTACAAAACAAAGACCGTTAAAATCCCTGTCCATCCAATTTAACATCTTATCCATACCGTCAGCATTGGAAGTGGTATACACATATTCCGTAATCCCTTTTCCGGCAAAAATATCATTGATTTTGCCTACGGCAAGAACATCCATTCCCTTCTCTTTTAGCACATCCAACATAGTTGTTTTGGGCGGTAAAAGGGAATAGTCGTGTCTTCTTGCGGTACGGGTATAGTTACCGCTCTCACCGACAAAAGGTCTTGCAATGACGCGTCCGACACCATGCTCACCTTGTAATAATTCTCTTGCAATTTTACAATATTCGTATAGCTTCTCTACAGGCACTACATCCTCGTGGGCCGCAATCTGGAACACGCTGTCTGCCGATGTATATACAATCAACGCACCTGTCCTTCTGTGCTCATCGCCGTAATCATTGATTACCTTGGTTCCGGAATACGGAAGATTGCACAATGTTTTACAGCCTGTACGCTTCTCAAACTCCTCAATCACTTCCTTCGGAAAACCGTTCGGATAAACAGGCATAGGCTTCCCGGAAATCAGGCCCGCAATCTCCCAGTGACCGATTGTGGTATCCTTACCCTTGGAAGCCTCCTTCATTCTTGCAATTACGGCTTTGATATTGTCGGTTTTCTCGCCGACTTCTACTCCGTCAATGTTAAAAAAACCAAGTTTCTGCATATTCGGCATTGCAAAAAATTCACTTGTTGCCACGGAACGCAATGTATTGGTTCCCAAATCATTATATTCTGCAGCATCGGGCAATTCACCGATGCCAAAACTGTCCAGTACTACCAAAAATACTCTCTTCATAAGGTACTTCCTTTCTACTGTTCTTTTACGTACTTTTTTTCTTCGGACATTCGCCCTCTAACATAATATATTATCACATATTTGTGTAAAAATCATCCATTCTTTTAGGATTGTATCGGACTAATTACGATATTTTCCGCTGAAATACCGGTTTTTCTCTGAACAATATCAATAATCTGTGCACATTGTACTTCCGAGAGTTCGGAAACCGCCACACAAACGTCTGCACTGCTTCCCGTAATGCTGACTACCGCATTCTCAAAGCCCTTTGCTTCCAAAAGAATTTCTGCAGACATTTCACGCTCCGCAATGTCCGTCAATGCAATCATGGAATTAATTGCATCGGTTTTCTGTGCTTCGGTCAAAGTTTCATTATTGATGATTTCCAAAAGATTTTCTTTATTTCTCGCTCTTGTCTGCTCTTTTAAAAGTCTGGCATCTGCTAAATTGTTAATTGCGCCCGTAGACGTAAAAACTGCTTCGCCGGGTACTTCATCAATAGTATCGTTCTCTGCCACTTCTCCGCCTTCTGCTAAGTTTGCATCCACATCATCGCCTGCGGTTTCTTCAGCAAGCTGCGCTTCCACATCTGCGCTGTCCACGGTTTCACTGATAAAAGCACTCAAATCGCCTTCCATATCCATTACAATATCCGTATACTGGTCATTCACTTCCACATATTCACTGTCCAGACTTGCAATGTCCTCATCGGAAATATCAAGCAAGGCAACTCCGTTCTCATCCACTACCGTATTTTCATCCAAAGACGCCACTTCATCCTCTTCAATATTTTTTCCTGCAAAATTCAAATATCCTGCTACAGCTATCATAAGTGCAAGGGCTACAATCATCATCTGATTTTTTTTAAATATTTTCTTCACTATTCTCTTCCCTTCTGTTATGTATTCATTTTAACTATTTTAATTTTATGTACATCAATTCCAAATAATGCCTGAATCGCTTCGGTAATTGCAAGTTTTACGGAACTGTTATCCCCGCCCTGGGAAACCACAAATACGCCCTCAACTTCAGGGTATGTATTCTGCGCCGCATAAGTAAAACTTTTATCCGGAGTCTTTGTCGACGGTTTTAAGGTAATCATTACATCTACCTCTCCGACACCCTCCATTTGCGAAAGAATTGCTTCCAGACGCACCTCAAGTTCTTCTTCGTACTCCAAAGAAGTGTCTATGGAAGCAGTTTCGCTAACCGGAGTCTGAATATCCATAAAAGAATTCCCCTTTTTTTCTCCTGTCGGAATGAACAACACCGCAATCAGCACGCCGATTATGACAATCACAATCATCAAATCCTTACCTGTCCACTTCTTTTTCTCCAGTAATGCTTTGATTTCTTCTTTCATAATACACCTCCAGCCGACACCTAAAGCACGCTCCAAATTCTCCTGTTTTAAAAGTCCTGCCCGGTCTGTTCTTTGAACGATTCTTCCCAGGTATTCTCTTTGATTTTCTCAAAGTCCGGCGTTCCGCTCCAAATTTTAGCCTCATATTCCATGCGATAGCTTTCAAAATCCTGAAATCCGTTTTCTTTTATCAAATCAATCACCGGAAAAATCAATAGAATTGCAGTAATAATCCCCACCAACATTTTAATATATTTTTCGTAGGTTTCACTGACACATAAGTGCAACACGGTTTGTGCCAGAATCAGAAAAATTCCGGCTTTTTTAATCATTTCCAAGACACTGTCAAACATCTAAACGCCCCTTCCTGCCACTGCCGTCACCAAGGCAATCAGTATAAAAAAAATCATTACCACCGCAAGGGTAGCTTTTAAAAGCAAAAAACCGCCTTCCGAAACTCTGTCGATGCATTTTGTCATTCTTTTATCCCCAAACATACCCACGCAGGCGCCGGAAATTTTGATAATACAGGCTAAAATAAATATTTTGGTCAAAGGCGCACAGACCAGAAGAATCATAAGAATCAGTGTGACAATTCCGATGCTGTTTTTGATTAAAATGGCGGAACCAAGAAGCATCTTCGACACGGAATCCGTAATGTCTCCGATGCCGGGAATCGCTGCTACAGTCTTTTGAAACATGGTGTAACTGACACCGTCCGCTATCGGGTGAATCAGGCTTTTCATCACCCCGACGCCGGTCACCGTGGTAATGCATATTTTAATCAGCAGAGAGACGCCTTTTTTTAACAGGGCAATCATATCACTAAATCTGTCATCTTCCGTGGAACCGCTGATAACCGAAACAAAAACAAAGCAGGAAATCATAGGAAGCACCACCTCAGGGAAAATGATTTCCACCGCATACAACAACAAGAGATTCAGCTGATAGAACGCCCCTGCTGTTACCGATGCATAACACATCGCTACTGCAATGTAAAAGGCCGGAATCAGAATCTGCGTAAAAGAAACGATGTTTTCCACCACCAGAACCGCCGTTTCTGCCATCACATAAAATACCTGTAACAGAAGAATCACTCCATACAAATATGTAAAATAAAAGGCCAGCTCCGAAATCTGACGATTACCGAATAAATTTCCGCACTGGTTTAAAACCGCCGAAACCACACCGATTAACAAAAGCGAAATCATAACATACATCATATCCGCTACATTTTCTTTGATTGTGCTTAAAATCATTTCCCAAATCATATCAAAGCCCGGTACTTCACCGGCCAGCAATTGATTATAGAAATCCCGAAACAAGTCGCCAAAGGTAGGCATAAAATGTTCCAATTGTGCGGTTAATTCAGTGTAATCCATCTTACATTTCACCTACCTTACATTTAGCGTTTTCTTTGTTTTGTATAACATTACAGGTTTTATTTTTTATGCCACTTACAAATTCTGCAAAATCTCAATAAAAGCGAAAAGAATAGGCATCCCCGACAACATCACATATAGTTTCCCAAACACCTGAATCTGTTCCGCCAGACTTCCAAACCCCGCGTCCTTACAAATTCCTGACGCAAACTGGCAAAGATAAGTCACACCCAAAACCTTGACAAGAATCATAAAGTATTCCGCACCGGTTCCCAAATAAGAAAACACCGACTTAATCTGCTCTAACACAAGCAAAACCCGATCCAAGGATAAAAGAATAATCAAAACCGTTCCTGCAATTCCAAGGAGTGTGCCAAGGGCCGGCTTATACGCCTTTACTTCCATTGCAAGCAGAACGGTTACAATCCCAATCATTACAATTTTAATGAGTTCCATAAGTCTACCTCACCTAGAATTCAAAAAGCATGCTGATGGTCTGAAACAAGTCGAGAATATAGGGAACAATCCAAGACAAAACCAAAATCAAGCCTGCCAGACTTGCCAAAAAAGCGTGTTCCTCTCTCCCGCTGTGCTTTAATACCTGACTGAGAATTGTTACCAGAATCCCCACCGCTGCAATTTTAAAAATCAGTCCGACACTCATGCCACTCCTCCAAATTTATGCTAAATTACAGTAATGCAAAGTAACAATCCTACCGTTATGCTCAAACATAATGTAACTTTGCTCCTTTCCTTTCGTACCTGCTCCGCTGTCCGGATTACTTTGTCCCACTCGATGATACTCTCTCTTAACACTTCTATCGGCATCGCCGGGGTAGTGCCGTCTACGCAACGTATGACACCTTGTAAAATCTTCACTTCCTCTTGTTTTAGCGGAATGCCCGGCGCTAATTCTTTCATTTTATCCTCCCAATAAATATGCGGGGGCTTCTTTCTTTCTTTTTCAAGCATTCTGTATAGACCCATAAAAATATCACAATACGGCGCTTTAAGCTTTGAAGCCAGTCGAAAACAACTTTCCCCGAAAGTCCCTCTCCGATTCTGTGTTTCCAACAGCAATGTATTCAATATATATCTGATATAAGTCAATTCTTCATATCGCCTTTTATATTCCAGGACTTTTAAACAGCCAAAACCGCAACTTCCGGATATAAAACATGCACAAGCCAATAATTTCAGCATAATTCCAAGACTTCTCCCTTTTCGTTACATATCTTGATCACCTGTTCTTTCCCTGCGCGTCCCTTAAGGAAGATTAACCTTTCAAAACCTCCTGCACCGAGATTATTTTGCAAGTATGGATTTCTTTTAATCGAATCATAATCGGTACCGTGTATCGTAGCCAGAAGCCGACACCCTAAATAGAACGCTTGTTGTATTGCTTTATAATCTTCCTCGCCCCCCAGTTCGTCCACCGCAATGATCTGTGGCGACATTGACCTAAGTACCATCAACATTCCATCTGCCTTTGGACAGGCATCTAAAATATCCGTATGCATCCCAACATCATTTTGTGCCATCCCAAGATAACAGGATGCAATTTCTGACCTCTCATCTATTAAGCTTACGTTTTGGGCAGAATGCTCCCTACTCCCATTGGATATCTTACGGACCAATTCCCTCAAAAGTGTTGTCTTTCCACAACCGGGCAAAGATACAAGCAGCGTACTTTTTAACTCGTTTTCCTGATAAAGATAGGGCAATACCTTGTCGGCCACACCTTTGATTTCATGTGCAAATCTAATATTCATTGCAGTAAAATACTGCATCCCGGTCACTTGTTTGCCGTTCCACACAGTCTGTCCGACAACACCCACACGATGTCCGCCTTCTACGGTTATGTAGCCTTTGGAAAGTTCCTGCTCAAAGGCATAAACGGAATGTCTGCAAATATGACTGAATAAATCCATGAATTCAGTTTCCGTCAAACGAAGGCCATCCTGTGAAAAATCCGAATAACAACCTGCTTTTGTAAGATACACAGGCCTGTCTTCTCTGATAATCTGAACCGGACCATTTCTTCGGATGCGTAATTCTCTTATTTTTTCACAGTCTTTTATTACATTGCCGAAATATGACCGCAAATGTTCCGGGAACAACGCTTTGATACTGTTTTGCCTATACATAATATGCTCGTCCTTATGTTGTTATGTTTTTTAGCATTTATAAAATTCTGTAAATCCTAATATCTAAAATTTAAAAATACATTTATCTAAATATATGAAACCTGTCCGCTTTTATGCATAAAAAAGACAGGCTTAAAAAAAGTCTGTCTTTACAATTCATTATTTGGTTTGACTTAAATATACTTTAATCGGTTCATATACCTCTTCATTCACAACGTCGTGAGGCTGTACCAATAGCACATCTGGCATTTCAATATTTGTGTAATAATCAGTCCATGTAATCGAATTTTCCTTCGTACTGATTGTCGTAAGTTTACTGCTTCCTCCCACGGCACTTCCTTCATTGTGTTCTAAACGATTTCCATCCTCGTCAAGAATCCATATAAATGTACCAAAATTCATCTTTTCAGCCTCAGCCATTTCTTCTGCAAGATGATAATAGGTAACACATTTCAAACCAAGCTCGGTTTTTGTAATTACAACTTTATCAATAACCGTATTGGAATCTTCCACCTCTTGTTTATATTCCGGTGCATACACATATGTAGTGGCCCGGCTTCTGTCACACAATGTGAATTCCAATTGGCTTGATACAAATTCATTATTTGTACTCTCTCCTAATACATTCATATGACAGAAAAACTCTTTCTTTTGACCTTCCATAGGATAATTATAACTGAGAACATAATGACAACTGCCATCCTTATAAGTAATTGCACCGTCACTTGCCGTAACAACGCTTTCATAATCACCGAACTCACTGATAGAAACATTTGCATACAAAATTTCCATTCCTGTTTCTTTGACATATTCGCCTAATGTTATATTTTCACCCGCATCGTCCAAAATATTTTCATTCAACTGTTCTTCATTATGAATGATTATATATTTACTATCTTCTGCAGGTGTAAAAACCACCTCAACAATACATTGTCCGTTATCACAGAGTGCCTCTGAAATTTTCACATTAACATAATCGTTAAAATTCAAAGCTATGTTTGGCGTTACTTCTGTTTCTTCTAAACACTCATTTTGCTCCACATCTGTTTCCACCAATGCCATTTCCTCAGCAGATAACTCTCTGCCCCACACTTTTTTTAAATAATCTGCAATTCCTGAATAGGCCGCAGCAGAATATATGGTAGCTGACGTTACAACAACACACCCGATTACCGATGCCACTTTTACCATTGTCTTCTTCCAAAGATTGTTTGATTTTATTCTTGAAACTGACTTTTCCGGTAATTCTAATATCGTCGCTTCAATATTAGTTTTTATATGTTCCGGAATTGGCACATCTTCATTAAGTTTATGTATAATCTTTTCAAATCCACTCATTTTAATTCTCCCTTCGCATACATTTCTTCCAATTTGCTTCTTGCCTGAACAAGATATTTTTTTACACTGCTTTCGCCAACTTCCATAATCCTGGCAATTTCGCGAACCTTATACCCTTGTGCATAATGTAAAACGATAACAAGACGATGCTTCTCATCAAGTACATTTAAAAATAGTTCCCATTCTACACCAAGGTATCCGTAATCCTCTTCACCCTTTTTTTCCGCTTCAGCATCCCACGGCAACATTTGTCTTTTTTTCAAAACAGCATTGCACTCATTAATCAGAATGCGAATCAGCCATGTCTTAAAATATTTTTCGTTTTTCAATTGTGGTAATTTCTGCCAGCAAATGAATGCAGTTTCCTGCAAAGCATCTTCTACATCCTCATCTCTTTTTAAAATTGCTTTGGCAATTTTATATAAATCTTTTAAATATATATCATAAAGAGTTGAAAAAGCTTGTTTATCTTGTTTTTTAGCCTGCTTTATTAAATCATTGTGCATAAAACCTCCATATGATTTTTGCTTTTTGTAAGTATGTTTCCGGAAATTGCTTCTTACACTTATTAGATAATATTTTTACATATTTGGTTACCCCGGAACATAAAAAAGGAGCAGATTTTTACAAATCTACTCCTTATCTAAGCATTTCACTTTTTTGAGCATGATATAAATTATATCTTTTATCTTTAATTATTTGCAATCTTTAATTGAGAAGCTCATTCTTCCCATCTTGTCCTTACCAAGGCAAACAACCTTAACTTCATCACCTAATGTAAGTACATCTTCTACATGCTCAATTCTTTCCTTGGAAATCTTAGAAATGTGAACCATTCCTTCTTTTCCGGGAGCGAATTCAACGAATGCACCGAATTCCTTGATGCTTACAACTTTACCCTTGAAGATCTGACCTTCCTCAAAGTCAGTTACGATGGTCTGAATCATTTCGATTGCCTTATCCATCATTGCAGCATCTGTACCGCATACGCTTACAGCACCTTCGTCTGTGATATCAATCTTAACGTTTGTTCTTGCAATGATTTCATTGATGGTCTTACCTCTCTGACCAACAACTTCACCAATCTTTTCGGGATCAATCTTAATCTGAATAATCTTGGGTGCATATTCATTAACTGTCTTACGAGGCTCTGCGATTGCAGGCTTCATACAGTTTTCCATAATGAACATTCTTGCTTCACGACATCTTGCAATAGCGCCTTCTACGATAGGACGTGTTAAACCGTGAATCTTAATATCCATCTGAATAGCTGTGATACCGTCTTCTGTACCAGTTACCTTAAAGTCCATATCGCCGAAGAAGTCTTCAAGACCCTGGATATCTGTTAAAAGTACGAAATCATCATCTGTATCACCGGTTACGAGACCACAAGAAATACCTGCAACCATCTTCTTAATGGGAACACCTGCAGCCATAAGTGACATACATGAAGAACAGGTAGAAGCCATTGATGTAGAACCGTTTGATTCAAATGTTTCTGATACTGTACGGATTGCATAAGGGAATTCTTCCTCTGAAGGAAGTACTGCAACCAATGCCTTTTCAGCCAAAGCACCATGTCCGATTTCACGACGTCCGGGACCACGGCTTACCTTTGTTTCACCTACAGAGTATGCAGGGAAATTGTAGTGATGCATATATCTCTTAGCTTTTTCGTTATCATCCAAACCGTCAATCTTCTGCACTTCTGACAAAGGTGCCAAAGTACATACGTTACAGATCTGTGTCTGTCCACGGGTAAACATAGCAGAACCATGTACACGAGGGATAATATCAACTTCTGCAGCAAGCTTACGAATCTGGTTCATTGCTCTGCCGTCAGGACGCTTCTGATCCTTTAAGATCATCTTACGTACGGTCTTCTTCTGATACTGGTAAACTGCTTCACCAAGTACGGGTAACCAATCTTCCTTATCAGCAAAAGCTTCTTCCAACTTATCTGTAATCTTGCGGATATTTTCTTCTCTAACCTGCTTTTCATCTGTGAAAACTGCTTCTTCCATTTCAACGGGAGGAACAATTTCCTTAATTGCAGCAAACATTTCCTCAGGAATAGCACAGCTTGTATATTCATGCTTTGCCTTACCCACTTCTGCTACAATTTCATTGATCCAAGCAATAATCTTCTGGTTAACTTCATGTGCCATATAGATTGCTTCAATCATCTTTGCTTCAGGTACTTCATTTGCACCTGCTTCAATCATAATAACCTTCTCAGAAGTTGAAGCTACGGTTAACTGTAAGTCACCGTTCTTCCACTGTTCCTGATTAGGGTTAACAATGAATGCACCGTCTACCAAACCAATCTGTGTTGTTGCACAAGGTCCGCAGAAAGGAATATCTGAAATAGAAGTTGCAATTGCAGAACCTAGCATAGCAACAAGTTCAGGACGACATTCGGGATCAACACTCATTACGAGGTTGTTTAATGTAACATCATTTCTGTAATCCTTGGGGAATAAGGGACGCATAGGACGGTCGATAACACGGCTTGTTAAAATCGCATTTTCAGACGCCTTACCTTCTCTCTTATTAAATCCTCCGGGGATTTTACCTACTGAGTACAACTTCTCTTCGTACTCAACGCTCAAAGGGAAAAAGTCAATTCCGTCTCTGGGCTTTTCACTTGCTGTTGCTGTTGATAATACAGTAGTATCACCATAGTGCATAAAAGCTGCACCGTTTGCCTGTGCAGATACTCTTCCGATATCTACGGAAAGTGTACGACCTGCTAATTCCAAACTAAAAGTCTTAAACATTTTATTTCCTCCTTAAAAATTATATAGAGGCAGAAGACCCGAAACTACTGCAAAAACCGAAAACTCTTTCCGGGCTTTGCAGTGGTCTCGGCAGCATCTTCCACCATCACTACATCGTTTAAAATCAGAATTTGCAAGCAAATTCTGTTGCGCGTGAGCGGTGTTGCAAAGCAACTAATTTCCTTACCGCGAACTGCGCAAAAAAGGCGGACGTATCGTCCGCCTTTGCAATTACTTTCTAATTCCAAGTCTTTCAATCAGAGAACGGTATCTTTCAATGTCATTCTTCTTTAAGTAGTCAAGTAAACCACGTCTCTGACCAACCATCTTAAGAAGACCTCTTCCTGAATGGT
>JAGAQZ010000092.1 GCA_017622505.1 Lachnospiraceae bacterium | reverse complement strand
CTGGCGTCGCTGTTCTAATTCAACGGCTTGCTGATTAATCAAATCCTGATAATTCGGTAACAGATAGAATTGAACACTGTGCGGGCACATTCGTGTGGATGCGCCTGCAGCAATCACATTACCGCTTGCATCTGTAATCATAGAACCACTTTGGATGGAAGGATGTTCTACCAGCGGAAGTTCAGCAATTCCGTTTACTTTAAAAGGACAATTTTCACATGCTACCAAACCGCTGTATTCACAAATGATACCGCTGTAGTGTACATCGCAGGTTTCGGTAGGTATTGTGTTGGCTGTAAATAAGCCTGTGGTTAGGGTGTTGTCACACATACCTTCAATTGGTAATTTACCGGAACGGCTACATACCGTTGCTGTTACGATTCCGTTCGGCATCGGAAATGCCTTATTCGGTAAGTCTTCATGAATTCTTGACATTACCGCACGCCATAAAGTCTTGGAAAGTGCTTTTTCATCAGAACTGCGAAGCTTTGCATTGTTATCAAAGCCGGTCCAGACAGTAGCAGTATAGTAGGGAGTGTAACCTGCAAACCATACGTCGTTGTATCCCTGGGTGGTACCGGTTTTACCGGCAATTGCCATTCCGCCGAAATTAACGGAACCGCCGGTACCTACAGTAACAACATCTACCATAGCAGTAGTAAGCATATAAGCTGTTGTTTCCTGAATAACGCGTCTGCTTTCGGGAACTGTTTTATCAATTAAAACGTTACCTTCGCTGTCTAAAATCTTGGTATATAATGTGGGTTCATAGTAAACACCGCCGTTTGCAATACATGCATAAGCTGCATTTAATTCCATATTGGTTACACCATAAGTTAAACCGCCTAAAGCAGTGGACTGGTTGATATCGCTGAATACACGACCATCATCTTTTACTTCGCGTTCCACAATTGTTGTAAAACCAAAGTTTTGCAGATAATCAAATGCAAGCTGAGGAGTGACCTGTGTAATAACCTTAACGGCTACGATATTTAAAGACTGTTCAATACCATAACGGACGTTACAGATACCTCTATATTTTTCACCATACCAGTTATTTACAGGTTTACCGTTGTTATAGTTAAAAGGTGCATCCATATAAACATCGGTCAAGGAAACACCGCATGCATCAATAGCAGGTGCGTAAGCAGCCAAAACCTTAAAGGTTGAACCAGGCTGACGCGTTGTATTGGTTGCGCGGTTTAAGGTACGACTACCGGTTTTGACACCGCGACCGCCGACCATAGCTACGACATATCCTGTACTTTGGTCTTGTACGGTAATGGATACCTGAGGCTGAATTACAAGGCTGATATTTTCGGCACGGACTTCATCGCCTTCTTCCATATGTGCTGCCTTGTATGCTTCGATGGCCTCCATTGCTTCTTCTTCTGATGAATATAAAAGATCAAAAGAAGGATTTTCTTGCTGATAATATTTTTCGTACATTTCGGTACTGTGATTTTCTAAATCGCCGTTAGCTTTCTCGATTGTGAGTGCATAGCTTAATAACCATTTTGCATTGGCGGGATAGTTATCTTCATTGGTAAAAACTTCGTTACAGATGCCCTGAATCTGAGGATCCTGTGTAGTAAAAATACTGAGGCCGCCACTGTATAACATTCTGTTTGCCTGTATGGAATCATAACCGCAGTATTCTTGTAAATCTTCAACGACTTGTTCTGTTAATTCATCTACGAAATAGGTATAAACAGAATTGGTTACAGTTTCGTTATTGACTTCCTGGATACGGGAGTATACGTCATCTGCCAAAGCTTCATCGTATTCTGCTTGCGTAATATAACCCTGTTCTTTCATATCGTTTAAAACTTTCAAACGACGTTCGGCATTGTCCTCCGGATGGGAGATAGGGTTATATTTCGAAGGGTTCTGGGTAATTGCAGCGATTACTGCACACTCGGAAAGCGTCAACTGATATACAGGCTTATTAAAATATCTCATGGAAGCGGCCTGAACACCTAATGTACCCTGTCCCAAGTTAATGGAATTCATATATAATTCCAAAATTTCTTCTTTGGTCAGTTTCTTTTCAATTTCAATTGCTAAATACTGTTCCTGAATCTTTCGTTTGATTTTGGCCATATCATCTTCTTCGCCAACCCAGCCTTCAAATACGTTGTTTTTTAACAACTGCTGGGTGATGGTACTTGCACCCTGGGTTAGTTTACCGCTTCGGATTGCTTCAAAACCTGCACGGAAGATACCGTAAATATCAATACCGTTATGTTCGTAGAAACGAGAGTCTTCAATCGCCACAAAGGCATCTGCCAGGTTCTGCGGAATTTTGTCCATCGTTACGTAGCTACGGTTAGAATTCTCGGCAATCAACTTTGTCATTTCGTGACCTTCGCTGTCATACACCACGGTGGCATATCCGTCCGGAACTACGTCCAAAGTGGAAATATCCGGCGCCGAACTTATGATACCCTTGAACATACCCAAGCCTACACAGACAACCAAGATAGCAGCAGTAAGGGCGATAATGCTAAAAGCTTTTAAGAAAAGCACCTTGCCCGATTTCTTGACTTTTATTTCTTTGGAGTTCAGGGTCTGTTGTTTCTTACGAACACCATTCATACTATAATTCATATCGTAATCCTAGCCTTTCCTTTCATTGCGCATATGTAAAAGAAATGCAAATGCACATAATTAGCCATAATATATAAACATTATACCAAAAAAAATATGGTAAATAAAGGTTTTTCTTATATTGTTCACACAAAATAAAAGAATATGCAGAAACTACGTTTTTCTTTTTATAAAAACTATGCTATAATACACTCGAAAGTGTTAGTAGAAGAGGCTGAGGCATTTATGAAAATACTTCTTGAGCCGGGAACTGCCGAAATTGTGGAAAAGAAGTCGCGTTTTATTGCGAGTATGTGTTCCGTATCCACACCGGAAGAGGCCCAGGCGTTTATAGAACAGGTGAAAAAGAAATATTGGGATGCGAAGCATAACTGTTCAGCTTATGTAATCGGTAAGGATGCACAGTACACCCGTTGCAATGATGACGGGGAGCCGGCCCAGACTGCTGGACTTCCTATGCTGGAGGTGCTTTTACATTCTGAAGTAAGGAATGTAGCGGTAGTGGTGACAAGATACTTTGGCGGTACGTTGTTGGGAACCGGCGGTTTAATCCGCGCCTATGGACAAACTGTAAAAGAAGCACTGGCAAACAGTGTCATTGGGGAAGAAGTTGAAGGTTTTATGTTAACCATAGAGGCGGAATATTCTGATGTGGGTAAAGTTCAATATCTTTTAGCACAGAAGAAAATTATGATTTTAAATTCTGTATTTGAGCAGAATGTTACATTTGAGTTGCAGATGAGGAAGGAAGCTTTGCAGGGAATTATAGATGAACTGGTAGAAAGTACGGCCGGAAGGATTCGCATTAAGGATAAAAAAGAATGTACTTTTTTGGTAGAGGCTGAATTGCCGGAAGAATAATGAATGCGCAATCGGTAATAAGCCGGATTGGGAGTATGAATTTTTTAAGTATAGATGAAAAATTTAAAAACTAGATAAAGGTAAGGAGAGTAAGATGAGTTACGCAGATCAGATTTTTATTAATATGTGTAAAGATATTTTAGAAAATGGGACAAGTACGGAAGGTGAAAAGGTGCGTCCTAAATGGGAAGACGGAACCAGTGCCTATACTATTAAGAAGTTTGGCGTGGTAAACCGTTATGATTTATCAAAAGAGTTTCCATTAATTACTTTAAGAAAGACAGCGTTAAAGAGTGCTACGGACGAAATGCTTTGGATTTGGCAACAGAAGTCTAACAATGTAAATGATTTGCACAGTCATATCTGGGACGAATGGGCAGATGAAAACGGTTCTATCGGTAAGGCTTACGGATACCAGATGAGCGTAAAGCATCAGTACAAAGAGGGCATGATGGACCAGGTAGACCGCGTGATTTATGATTTGAAGAACAATCCCTTCAGCCGTCGCATTATGACTAATATTTATGTGCATCAGGATTTGCATGAGATGAATCTCTATCCTTGCGCCTACAGTATGACTTTTAACGTAACACAGAAGCCGGGAGAGGATAAATTAACATTGAATGGTATTTTGAACCAGCGTTCCCAGGACGTATTGGCAGCAAATAACTGGAATGTTGTACAGTATTCCGTACTTCTTCACATGTTGGCCCAGGTGTGCAATATGAAGGTGGGTGAGCTTGTGCACGTTATTGCGGACGCCCATATTTACGACAGACATGTGCCCATTATTAAGGAATTAATTGAAAGGCCGACCTATGATGCGCCTACATTTTGGTTAAATCCGGAAATTAAAGATTTTTATCAGTTTACAAGAAATGATGTAAAAGTTGAAAACTATATTACAGGACCTCAGGTTGAGAACATTCCGATTGCGATATAGTTATGTAAACTGCATATGTTCGAAAAAATAATGTTAAAAATAGATTGAAAATCATGTAAGCTATATTATGTAAACTGCATTGTGTAAAGAACATATAGAAACGGAATAGTAAAAAGTACATTTTATATTAAAATGATCAAGGAGGAAAACCGCGAGATGCGGTGCAAAGATAAATTATGAAATTAATTGTAGCAGTAGATGCAAATTGGGGAATCGGGTGTAAAAATGAGTTGTTGGTAAGAATTCCTTCTGACCAGAGATTTTTTAGAGAAACAACAACCGGAAATGTAGTGGTTATGGGACGTAAAACTTTAGAGTCTTTTCCCGGCGGAAAACCGTTAAAGGATCGTGTAAATATTGTTTTAACCAAAGAAAACCGCGAGAGCGTGAATGGTGAAATTATTGTACACAGCGTGGAAGAGGCTTTGGAAGAGATTAAGAAATACAGTGAAGAAATTTACATTATCGGTGGTGAAACCGTGTACAGACAGTTCCTTCCTTATTGTGATGAGGCTTATATAACCAAGATTGAGTACAGTTATGAAGCAGATGCTCACTTCCCTAATTTAGATGAAGATGATGAGTGGAAATTGGTAGAAGAAAGCGAAGAGCAGACATATTTTGATATTCCCTATACTTTTACCACTTATAAAAGGGTGAAATAGGTATAAGATTTAGATTTTATTTATAAATTTTGGATTGTTAGGAAGACTTTAATTTATAGATAATATAAATTTTAAGCCGTAGGTTTTTATATTTCCATAAAGAACCGTTTGAAAACGTCGGCACTTAACGAATAAACGAATTGTATTCGTTTGGTGAGTTTAGTGTCCGTTACGTTTTCAATCGAACGAAAGTGGGTTCTGTTGGAATATAAAAACCTACGGCTTCACTTTAATAAACAACCTTATTTCGCCCGCTGTTTTTACCTTCATATAACTTTTGGTCAGCTTTGGAAATGGTAGATTCTATTCCGATGATTTGTGAATATTCTTCCAAACCAAAGGTCATAGTGATTTTTAATGTGTGTTCTTTAAATTGAAAATTATATTTCTCAATCTGTAAGCGGAGAACTTCCAAGGTAGCATACGCCTGTTGTACACTCATACCTTCGAAACAGAAGAGAAATTCCTCGCCACCCCAACGGGCAACTTTGCCACGGCCTTTTACGATGTTCTGAAATAATTCGGAAAGGGTTTTTAAAACGTAATCGCCGGTATCGTGTCCGTAGTTATCGTTAATCTTTTTGAAGAAATCCACGTCACCGATTGCAACGCAGAACGGCTTGCCTGTTCGGTCATTATCATATACCAGTGTTTCCAAATGTTCGTTCATACTGCGACGATTCGGAAGCTGAGTCAATGCATCAAGGGATGCCATTTCAATGAGCTTTTTATTGAATTGGCGTAGTTTTTCTTCCGCACGATTGAACTTCGTACAATAACAATAGGCAATAATACACAGCATAATGGCATAGAAGAAAACGTGTATGGTTTGAAAAAAGAAGGAAAATAGTTCACTTCCCTCACGATAAGTGGGTGCCATATGTGTAAAAATAGCCAATGCTACAATCAGTACAAAAAGAAGCTTCATATAGTATATTTTTTTACTCATTTGAAGTTCAAGGCTATAAAAAATAATCAAAATTGTAATCAGAATATTCCATTGGAAATTCATAAACCAACCAGCCATTAACGTAAAATACGACGCGCTGACAATGGTTACAATGTGGAACATTCTTCGGGCCTGTTTGGTTCTGTTGTCATAGGTGATTACAAAACAACCGCCGAGAAGGCCGGCACAAATTAAAGCAATAAAAGCGTGGCCGTAATGATACAAATGTGTAAGTGAAAGGGCTACAAATATGTAGTAGGCAATATAAATAAGTGAAAGTACGCGTAGCAAGACTGCCAAGTCTTTGGCTTCTTTTTCATTATTTATGTCTTTGGTAATCAAATTGTGCAGTTTGCGAATCCACTTTTTCATATTGTCCTCCTTTCAAAGATATTTCAAACATATCTATTCTACCATATAATCAGAAAATATTCTATACATTCTATAATAAAAGAAGAAACAGAAAATGTTGACTTTTCGGACAAGAAGAATATAATAAAAAAATAATGTAACGTATTATAAAAATTTACATATGAGCGCTTTTGCACTCGAAGG
>JAGAQZ010000012.1 GCA_017622505.1 Lachnospiraceae bacterium | reverse complement strand
TGAAGCATTGAAGAGATGGTCTTTTGATACCATTCCTTTTATCCCGACGGATTATAAATATCAGGTAATTGATGACGTGAAGAAGCAGTTTGAAATTGTAAAAGGACTGCTTACCCGCGCAGATGTTGACACCATTTATGTTTGCACTGACTCCGGGCGTGAAGGAGAGTATATTTATCGTCTTGTGGAGCAGGAAGCCGGTGTTACGGGCAAGAAGCGTCTTCGTGTTTGGATTGATTCCCAGACTGAGGAGGAAATCATTCGTGGTATTAAGGAAGCAAAGGATTTATCAGAGTATGATAATTTGTCAGCCTCTGCTTATTTGCGTGCCAAAGAAGACTATTTGATGGGTATTAATTTTTCGCGTGCCCTGACTTTGAAGTATGGTTATCAGGTAAAAAGCTATTTGAATGCCCCTAAGGGAGTGGTTTCCGTAGGTCGCGTTATGACTTGTGTTCTTGGTATGGTTGTGTTGCGGGAACGTGAAATCCGTAATTTCGTGAAAACCCCCTTTTATAAGGTTTGGGCTAAAATGCAGATTGCAGACTCTGAAATCGAGGGCGAATGGCGTGTGACGGAAGACAGCAAGTATTTTCAGTCGCCGAAATTGTATAAAGAAAATGGATTTTTGGACCGGGAGACTGCGCAGGAGTGCATTGCCTATACCTTAGAGCGTGAAGCGCAGGCGGATACTATGTTTACACCGCCTTTAGAAGGCGAAAAGCAAATTATTACCGGAGAAGATTTTGGCAATGTGCGCGTGTTCTCCATGGAGAATAAAAAAGAACGTAAAAATGCACCGCTTTTATACAATTTGGCAGAATTGCAGAATGACTGTTCCAAATATTTTAAAATCAATCCCGACCAGACTTTGTCCATTGTCCAGGAATTGTATGAAAAGAAGCTTGTGACCTATCCCCGTACCGATGCGAGAGTGTTGTCTACGGCTGTGGCCAAAGAAATCCATAAAAACATTGCAGGCTTACAGAATTACGCGGTTTTACAGGACAATGCCAAGGAAGTTCTGGCGATGGGGTCTTATAAAAAGATTGCGTCCACAAAGTATGTAAATGACAAGCAGATTACGGACCACTATGCAATCATTCCCACGGGACAGGGATTTCAAGCTTTGGGTAGTGTAAGTCCTACCGCGAGACTTGTTTATGAAATCATTGCAAGAAGGTTTTTGGGAATCTTTTATCCTGCTGCCGTATACGAGAAGGTTTCTTTGGTAACAGAGCGCAGAAATGAGAAATTTTACTGTTCTTTTAAGGTATTGAAAGAAGAAGGATTCCGCAAGGTAATGCAGTATTCTTTTGCCAAAAAGAAAGATGCGGACAAAGATTTAGGCAAAGAAGATGCCGAAAAAGAGAATGTTAATAAATCCGGTGCAGAGAATGAGGCAGAAGAAGTAAAGTGTGATGAGGCGTTCCTGAAGATTTTAGCAGGATTAAAGAAGGGAGATGAACTGCCTTTAAATGCTTTTGAAATCAAGGAGGGTGAGACACAACCGCCGAAACGTTATAATTCCGGTAGTATGATTCTTGCTATGGAAAATGCGGGACAGTTCATTGAAGATGAGGATTTGCGCGCGCAGATTAAGGGTAGCGGTATCGGTACCAGTGCGACGAGAGCTGCGATTCTTACCAAATTAGTGAACAACAAGTATCTTGCACTGAATTCCAAGACGCAGATTATTACACCGACGCAGTTGGGTGAGATGGTTTTTGATGTGGTGCGTTTGTCTATCGGTTCGCTTCTGAATCCGGCTTTGACAGCAAGTTGGGAAATGGGCCTGACCGGCGTGGCGGACGGAAGTATTACCGAAGAAGATTATATGAAGAAACTGACGGACTTTGTGACGAAGCATACCAATAACGTAAAAAACTTACGGAATCAGAATCAATTGAAGCAGTGCTTTGATTATGCAGCGCAGTTTTATAAGCGATAGATTCATTGTATACTTAAAATTTGTTATAAATTATTTCTTAAAATATATTTATGGTATTTGTGTACGAAGGGAGACGTTGAATGGGATTCTTTGATTTATTTGGAAAGAAAAATAAAGAAGTAAGACCTACAGTATCCTGCGGTGTTGTTGAGGATGATATTATGAACAACAATCCCGTAAGCAATCATATGTCAAATAATAGTTTTATTGGTAATCATATGGTAAGCGAAAGCAGTATAATGCCGGAATCTAAGTATAAATTCAGGTATGTATTGATTGATGATACATGGTTAGAAGAAATCTTATATTTTGTTGCTCCACAAAGGAGTAAAGGTTATCAGTTATTAGATTTGGGACTTGTATATGGCATACAGGAGGAAAAATCCGGAGTACTCTTTTCTTTTCGGGAATGGAGTACGATAGAGGAAGAACCAAGTATTAAATCAAGGTTTATTATGAAGGCTGACAATGTAATGTATGATGTGAGTTATAGAAGAAATCATTATGATAAGCCTACAGAATTCGCTTATGATGTACCGGAACCGTATTTGGAACTTGCCAAAGAGGCTTTTGCATTTTGGCTTTCCGGTGACGGATATATGAAATTTTCAAGGGAATGTGTAGAGAGGGGATTGTTAACGGAAGACCCTAAAAATGCCAATATTAAGAAGCGATTGGAACGAAAAGATTATATTTGGGAAATTACTGAAAAATGGAAAGCAGAGCAAAGCGCTAAAAAGGCAAAAGGAAAGAAAACTACTGAAACATCGGCTTACATAAAGGAACCTGTAGAAATTTTATCCTTTGCCGAATATGGAAAAATGGCATTGGAACAGCTTGAGAAAGAAACCAAACTTCCTTTTATGAGTATCAAAACAGTTGATAAGACACCTGCTATTTCGGACAGTAAATTCGGCGGTTTGCCTTACCTTCCGTTAAATGAATCACTGCCCTTGGACAAAGAAGGTAAGCCAATGCGTTTGCTTGCACAGATTAATTGTAAGGATTTAGCCGGATTGGAAGAGTACCCACAGGAAGGAATGTTGCAATTTTATCTTACCACCAATCCGCGCTGGGATGAGTCTGTAGTGAAATATTATGAAGTTGTTGATGAAGCAGTGACGGCTGAGATGGTTGCAGGGCGTATTAACGAAAATTACGAAAACAGCGACTGTTTCCCAGTTGAAACAGAATACGGTTTGGAATTTACGCTTTCCAAAGAGTCTATGAGCAGGGATGATAATCGCTTGATGGCATTGTTTTGTCAGTATTTTACAAAGCTTTCGGGTACTTGGATTTCGGTGCCGGAAGATGGCGGAGAAGAGGTATATGAATTGTTTGAAGCTTACTGCGATGATTCATATGCAGGCGGACACAAAGTAGGCGGTTATAATTCTGCTGCACAATTACCGGATTATTATCCGTATAGGGAAAGTGACGCTTTCATTGATGTAAAAGCTGATGAAAGCCCGGTTCTTTTATTCCAAATGGACAGCGAGTCCAAGAAAAACATTATGTGGGGCGATTTGGGTGTTGCACGCTTTTTTATCAAAAGAAGTGATTTGAAGGC
>JAGAQZ010000091.1 GCA_017622505.1 Lachnospiraceae bacterium | reverse complement strand
GGCGTAGGATATTTGAGAGGAGCTGCCCTTAGTACGAGAGGACCGGGGTGGACGGACCACTGGTGTATCTGTTAGGAACCAATCCTATGGCAGAGTAGCCAAGTCCGGCAGGGATAAACGCTGAAGGCATCTAAGCGTGAAGCCCCCCTCAAGATGAGATATCCCAAGTAATAAGACCCCTTGAAGACTACGAGGTAGATAGGGCCAAGGTGTAAGTGCAGTAATGCATTCAGCTGATGGTTACTAATAGGTCGAAAGCTTATCCAGGTAAGGAGTAGTGTGGAAGGAATCGCTTGGTGGAGAGAAATATCTGTGTTCGGTTTTGAAGGTTTGAAACCTTTTTATATAGACGGCTGATTGGAGACAATCAGTTTTTTTTATGTTTCAATGCAAGAAAATGAGATGCAGAAAGTATATTTTTATTTATAGTATACAAATAAGTGGTATAATATTAAAAAATGCAATTATGTTCATTTTAGATATATGATTGGAGTTGTAAATGTCAGAACAGAAGTTTTATATGGATATAAATGAAGAGGAGCAGAAAGAACGCGCGATTTTGGTAGGTGCTGACTTTGATCATATGGAGGATTTTGACCTTTATATGGACGAATTAAAGCAACTTGCAAGGGCCTGTAATATGGAAGTGGTTTGTATTATCACCCAGAAACTGGATATGCCCAATAAGGCAACGTTAATTGGTCCCGGAAAGGTAGAAGAGGTAAAAGAATCCGCCGTAATGTTGGATGCTGATATCGTGATTTTTGCCCAGACCTTATCACCTTCACAACTTCGAAATCTTCAGAACCAGTTGCATATCGCCATTATGGACAGGACATCGCTTATTTTGGAGATATTTTCGAAGAGAGCCAGAACACGTGAGGCTAAGATTCAGGTAGAGGTGGCAAGATTACAATATACATTACCTCGATTGGTGGGCTTACATGAGGCCTTAAGCCGTCAGGGCGGCGGAAGCGGAAGTATGAGTAATAAGGGCGCCGGAGAGAAGAAACTGGAACTCGACAGACGTTATTTGGAAAATCGTTTGGCGCAATTGCGCAGAGAGTTAAAAGATTTGGAAGAAAATCGTCAGGTGCAGCGTAAACGCCGTGATAAAAACGGTGTTTTTCGTGTGGCGTTGGTTGGATATACCAATGCCGGTAAATCTACGCTTATGAATGCTTTTATCGATTATGGTAAAAAAGGTGATGATTTGGATAAGGATGAGAAGAAGGTATTCGAAAAGGATATGTTGTTTGCCACCTTGGATACCACCGTGCGAAGAATTGAACCGGAAGGAAAAATTCCGTTTCTTTTAACGGATACCGTAGGGTTTGTAAGCCATTTACCACACGCTTTGGTGGAAGCCTTTCATTCTACCTTGGAAGAAACCAAGGATGCGGATGTTTTATTGCATGTAGTAGATGCTTCTGACGTAAATCATGAGGAACAGATTGATATTACTAGAGAAGTACTGAAAGATTTGGAGTCCGGCAGTATTCCGGCAATTTACGTGTATAATAAGGCAGATGTGCTTTTTGCACCCGAAGAGTTGCCCAAACGTATCGGCAATAAGATATATATGAGTGCTTCCATGCAAATCGGAATGGAAGAGTTACTTCAGATGATTCAGGAAGTTTTTATGAAGAATTATATTTCATGTGAACTGATGATTCCGTATAAAGACGGTGCAAGTTATGCTCGACTAAAACAGAATGCTCAAATTATGGAAGAAGAGTATGCAGAAGAGGGGATTCGTATTAAGGGTAAACTTCTGAAAGAAGATTATATGCGTTTGAAGGCGTATGTGCAGAAGTAATTAGATTGCAAAGTGTTATTAAAGGGCATTTTCCAAAAGGAAGGTGCCCTTGCTTATTGGTCTTTAAACTAATAAAAAAAGAAACACGATTGCTCGCATTTCCTTTTAAAAATTGAAAAAGTAACTGCCGGCGGTGGGACTTGAACCCACACGTGGTTGCCCACAACAGATTTTGAGTCTGCCTCGTCTGCCATTCCGACACACCGGCATAAGTTATCAACCGTTGTTTATACTATCATAAAATTATGATTCTTGCAAGGAAAATTTACAATTTTTATAAAATATATTTTGATAATGTAATTTCCTAAAAATAATAAAATAATATCAGCAAAAGATTATGGTCACAAAAGTGAATCTTTGAAATTTATCTTTGGTTATACTTTAAAAAAAGTATGATTTGGTGTATTATAGATAATAGTGTATCATGTGTGCAATTTGGGAGTGAGATAAGAGGTAACTGCCATGGAATGCAAAGAAGTTCAAAAGAAAATTCATAGTTTTATAGAAGATGAGTTGGACAGTAAGGAAAGCCTTGCTTTTATTGAGCATATCCGAAAATGTCCCAACTGTAAGGAAGAGCTTTCTATTGAGTTCCTGGTTATTACCGGTCTGCAGCGACTTGACGATGCGGAAGCTTTTGATTTGCAACGTGAGCTGGAAGATAAAATTAAGACCAATAAAGAAAATGCCTTGCAGCGTAAGAAGATGTCCAGAATCGGTTTTCTGTTTATTATTTTTCTGGCAGTGGTTGCAGGATATTATGTGTCGATGTTGTTTTATGTTTAAACAACAGATATTTCCAGCAGAGAGGTCGGACTTATGAGTGATAAGATTGTTTTAATAGATGGTCACAGTATTTTAAACAGAGCCTTTTATGGGGTGCCCCTGCTTAGTAACAGTAGCGGACTTCATACCAATGCGGTTTATGGGTTCTTAAATATTATGTTTAAAATTCTCGAGGAAGAAAAGCCGAAGTACCTTGCGGTTGCGTTTGATTTGAAGGCGAAAACCTTCCGCCATGAGATGTTTGCGGAATATAAGGGCACAAGAAAGCCTATGCCGGCGGAATTGCATGAGCAGGTGCCGGTGATCAAAGAAGTGTTACAGGCAATGGGGATTCTGATTATGGAACAG
>JAGAQZ010000090.1 GCA_017622505.1 Lachnospiraceae bacterium | reverse complement strand
GAATTAACCACTGCAGAAAACGTACAATCTGCTGACGAAAAATTGTATTATGCAAAATCTCACGGAAGAAATCGTGTTATTCACACAATTCCCGAAAGTGAATAAAACAATTCTTACTGCGGTTCCCCGGAACCGCAGTTTTTATTGCCTAATCCACGTGGGATACTTTAGCGCGTACGGGTCCGATTCCCGTGACCCTGTAACATACTTACGCTTCCGTTTCCCGGAACTCCGTAACATGCTTACGCATCCACAACGGAAAATGATTGTTTTGACAGGCACGATTCTCCCTTTGGCTAATCCCCATTGTCCGAAAATAATTCCGCCACAACCGAGAATAATAATCCTCCTGCTCCGTAGCCAACAGTGCCTTTGTTTCCTCTTCTGTCAGAATACGCAAATAGCATTCCTCGTCTTTCGGATGTACAATCGCCTCTCTATGGGTATCATCAATAATCATCCAGTTCTCCGACGGCATACGCTCCGTAAAATAGCTCGCCACCGGCATAAGAACCCGGCTCCGTGGTTCAAAATGTGCCACGTATAAATTATCATTCACGCAATAAAACCGCAGAAACTCCCGAAAAGAATGAGCCTCCCTGCTTACCAGTTTACGGATTTCCCGAAATCTTATAACCTCGCGATACTGTACCATATCCAAAACCTTTGGACCAAAATGAAATCCCAGAATCAACAACCGATACACAATATCCAAGGCATCTTCTTCAAAGGATAAAAGTGCATATGAAATCTCCCAATACACCTGTGGCGATATCTTATGCCAAACAGCACTGCTGACCTTTTCAGCCTTACTTTCATCCGCATCTACATGAATATACTCATCAAATAAACCAAACTGTTCAACAGGCTCCACGCATAGCTTTATATTTTTATGTCCCTTGCCGCTTGCCCAAGCCTCATATATGCAGGACAACATGGAATCATAATCACTTTTACACGTATATACATACATATTTCACCTCTTATTTTACACGTATGGCTCACTATCACCTAAATACAATCCTACAATATTCAACGACTCATATAATCATCAGGCGTCCACTATTTTACCCAATTGCATAATCATCAAACAAAGACATCTGGTGATATTGATTCCGATGCACGATTTCCCAATTTTCCTTGCGGTTCACCACGGTAAGCTCCTTCGTAATGTACTGCTCCTCAATCGGAACCTTGTACATCATCTTTCCTCCACAGGTGATAAAATAATGCGCCCGCTTCAACACAACTCCCATCTTCTTTAGCTGCTCATAATTCAAGGTGCCGTACCTGCGCGACTGCACAATACGTTTCGCACTTGTAGGGCCGATTCCCGGCACCCGTAAAAGCAACTCAAAGGAAGCCTTCATAATCTCAACCGGAAACAAATTCAAGTGCCTTAATGCCCAATCGCATTTCGGGTCTAACTGTTCATTAAAATCAGGCTTCTCTTCCGTCAACAACTCATCCGCCTGAAAACCGTAATACCGAAGCAGCCAATCCGCTTGGTACAAACGATGCTCTCGTAGCAAAGGCACCGGCGTTCCAATGGCAGGCAAAACCGAATCCTCATTCAACGGCACATAGGCTGAGTAAAACACTCTCTTCAAATCATAATTCTGATACAACTTCTGGGTTGTCTGTAAAAGCTCGTAATCCGTCTCATTTCCGGCGCCGATAATCATTTGGGTACTTTGTCCGGCAGGTGCAAAAGAACGTCTCAAATCGCCGTTTGCGAAACTTACAGGCAGTTCCTTCCTGCCAAAACCTCGTTCTTCCAATCTTTTTACATTAAAAATGCTATTCTCGAGGTATCGGTTCCCCGCGCTTCGTTCCATCCTTGCATCTTTCCCGCATGCAAGTCTGTGTAACGCTATGGTATCCGAAATCTTCTCCATAGGATTCATAATAGTCTTAAAATTCTTATTGGGCGCAAACTTCTTAAGGCTGTCCTCAACCGCAAATTCCATATTGATGCTGACACGGTCCGCAAGATATCCTGCCTTGGCAATCAACTCATCCGGCACTCCCGGAATCGCCTTAATATGTATATAGCCATTAAACTTATACTCCGTTCGCAACTTATACAATACGCGACACATTAACTCCATGGTATGCCCCGGACTCTTCACAATTCCGGAACTCAAAAACAGCCCCTCGATATAATTTCTCTTATAAAATTCAATGGTCAATTCACATATTTCTTCCGGTGTAAAAGCAGCTCTCGGCACATCATTGGAATATCGGTTAATACAATATTTGCAATCGTATATACAATGATTGGTCATCAGTATTTTAAGCAAAGAAATGCATCTTCCATCTGACGCAAAGGTATGACAGATTCCGGGCGCCGAACAATTCCCAAGCATCCCCTTCTGCCCCTTACGGTCCACTCCGCTTGACGTACATGCCACATCATACTTGGCCGCATCCGCCAAAATTTCTAATTTCTCTTCTGTTGTCATTCCTGTTCGTATTGTATACATATTTCACTTCCCTAACTTCGCCCTTACAATGTATTCCTACAGTATTACACCGCTCATTCCGTCTTTCATTTCTTAATTTAGTCACAAATACATTATACGAACATTTGTTCTGTTTTGCAATACTTTTTTCGAATATTTGTTCGTGTTTTTGTCCGGATGTAAAATATAAATACGCATAAAAAACTTAATTCTATAAAAAAAGAATGCGCGCGCTTTGCCAACAACAAAACACACACATTCTTTTTATAATATTGGATTGTATAGTATCTTTTACTCCGCTACCCAATAAACATCGGTATCACCCGTGATTTCTTTGGTAAAATCAATATTCCATACACCGGAAGCCGTAGGCGACAAGCTGGGTTTCTGCGCAGTCTGTCCTGCCTGTACCGACTGAACGCCAAACAACTTTCCGTTTGCATAAAAGTAAACATTATAAATCGCATTCGCATCCAATTCTTCAATGAATTGTTCCAATTCTTCCTGTGTAATGGATAATGTATCACCTCTGTCCATAATATCCTGCAAAGCTTCTAAAAACTGTCTGTTATTGGTAGACAAAGGCAAATCTTCAAGGTCCGCTCCGCCTAAGAAGAAACTGTCTGTACTGTCGCTTCCGATTGCAACGCTCTCTCCGGCCGACACCATTCTCTCCTCACCGCGTTGACCGTTCGGATGAATGAGTGTAACCAAAACATCCCCATCCATAACCGCCAACTGTACAATAGGCGCCTGGGCTTCTTCCCCCGCAAGCTCCGGTTTCTCCGGTTCATAAATTCCCACACGGAATACAGTACCGCGAACCGCCATAACAGAGTTCTGCGTCTGCACTTCGTAGGACGAACTCTCGCTGAGTTTATTTTCAAGCTGACAGGTAATTGCACCTCTGTCTAACTGAATCATCGTCTTGCTATCACGGGAAGTACCTTCCGCAACCATCGTAAGAATCGAATTCTGCTCCACATAAGCATACTTATCATCATCCATCTGCAATACCAGCATACTGTTGGAAGCTACACTGATTTTATCTCCGCTTTGCAGGGCCATTCCCGAATACACCTGAAGTTCTCCTACATTCTCACGTTCTACCGACGCCGTTCCTTCAATCTCAAGCACCTTAATTACTCGGTACGCATCCTCTTTGTTAAAAATCATAAGCAGGGCAACGACAACGATTGCAATTACAGCTATCGCGGCACTTCCGCCGATGATTAACTTTTTCTTTCCTGTCATCTGTCTTCCCCCTATTCCTTGCCGAAGATTACTTCACCTTCCGAATTTGCATAAAAGCTTGAACCGCCGGCATACACCGTAGTATCCCCGGATTTCACCCAACCGCTTCCGGTCGGGAAATGATACTCTTCTCCGGTCTCCAAATAGTAGTCTCCTTCACCGACAATACCATCTTTTAGCCACGCCGGGCCAAAAATCATAGAAACTTTCGTCTCATTACCGGCCTCATCTTTTAACACAATTACATAACTCATTCTGCGCATTCCGGTTTCCACCGCAAAGCTGTACTCCCCGCCTTCATCAACAACTACTTCCATAACTTCACCATTAACGGTAGCCGTTTTTAAATGCTGATCCGTAAAATCAACTATCACCGAATCCTCATAATATTCCTCACCATCCTGCATTTCGGTAAACTCCGGTGCCTCTGCGTCCACTCGGAGATTCGCAATAGAAATCACATCTGTCATTTCACCGGTTGTAATTTTCCTCAGATAAATTCGAAGATTCGAGGTTTCTTCGTCCACTGTATAGCTTTCTGTCGTAAAATGGTCGCGATTTCCCACAGACATTTCATAACCGTCAGGTGGCGTTATTTCCACCTCGGATTTATACCAGCCATTGTCACCTTTCGTACCATCCAACTCATATGCCGGTGTCGGTGCCGGCAAATAACTGATTCTGAAATTCGCCGTCCCCACTGCCTGACCATAATTATCATTTTCGGGCAACGCAACTCTTACCACATAGTCTCCCACCACCGTAGGCTTTTGTGTACTGTAAGTTGCATCCGATGCCCCTGCCGCTTTGTATGTAACCGTTGCCCGGGAAACGTCATTGGTAGAGGAAACAATCATAGGATTTGATGTACTTCCGCCAAAAGTATAGCCGTTCATACTTACATTCACTATACCCGCACTCTTAGGTGCCGGTGCCTCAGCTTCCGGCTCGGGTTCCGGCTCCGTTATTTCCCACACAGGATAAAGCACCAATAATCCACTTCCCTCATCTAGTTGTTTCGTTCCAAACTCATATTCTACGGTTGTACTGCCGGCACTTGTACTCCACCCAAGCAATTCAGCATTTTCTTTGGTCAAGTCACTTCTGATTTCTGTTGCAATAACACCATTGTCATCCGCAAGCACGTACTCAGTAAATGCTATCGAATTGCCATCTTGCATATAGTCAATTTTACAACCGGCAACCTCCGTTAATGTAACATAGGCAAATTTTTTATCAACAGTAATACCACTCGGAACAAAACTTCCCCCCTGATCTTTAAATGCCTGATACAAGTCTACTCTACTATAAAGTATTACACTTCCTTGATATAATCCGCTTGAAGAAGGAATAGTATATAGTTTATCGGTAGCAAACAGTGTACCGTCCCACGCCTGACCGCCTGATACAATTTTTACGTCTTCATTTCCTGATGTCGGAAACACTCTGGAGCTACCAATTGCGACATTTCCATATACTCCATTGGTAAATGTTATACTATCACCTTCACCCACAAGAATTTGGGTGTCAGCACTAACTACAGTGACTGTTTTATTAGATACTGCTTCAACAACTATGGGCGGATGCAACAGTCCTGTTAGCAAAGCCATACAAATTACAGTAGCCAACAGGCCTTTTCGCCGTTTTCTGTAATTAATTCTTCTTTCCATTTTTTCTCCTCCTGTTTTTCCCTTTTATATTGGATAAAAACGTAGTTTCATAGATCAGATATATTAGCACCATCACCATTACAAGCAGTGCCCTATATGTAAAAAAGTAGTGAATATACGCATGATTGGACAGTACCAAAAAGCGCAGAAACGGAATAAGTGCCACAACACACAATAAGACCGCCTTATCATATTCATAATTTTCTTTTCTTGCCATATACCAAAAACTTCCCAACACCGCTACCGCAACCAAGGTAATTATCACCACGGTGCCTGCTTTGACATCCTGAGAGTTCCAATACAGGCACCCCAGATTTCTTTGGAATATTCCCTGTAATCGCTCCCCGAAATTGGCTTTTTCCACCATCCCATTTAATGTCAAATTAACATCACCGCTCACTCTCTCCATTGCATGACTTGCAGAGTCAAGGAAGATATCTTTACCAAGTGTCACCGCCGACAAGCCCCATTTCGCCAGAAACATTCCTACATATCCCGCGCACCAGCAAATACCGCTTTTAAATAAAAAGAACCAGTCTTTTTTTCTTTGCACCTTTCGCTCTGTCTGCTGTTCCTTCGATTCTTTTACCACGAGATAGTACATGGCAAAGGGCACCGTAAAAGTCAAAGTTTCGGTAGTCAGGAAATCAAAATAGGCTGTCAGCATACCGATTGCCAGGAACGCCGCTTGGGCATTTTGTCTTTGTTGCATTTTCTTACATTGAATCAAAATTATCGTTGCCGCCGGTACTAAAAGAAAGATAAAAGCATATTCCATGCAGGTCAGCGCAAACACGCCGTTTACCAAAAGGAATGCGACCATATAAGCAACACCCAACACAACCTGCTTCTTACGGATTAACACGGTAACCAATGCCAGATTCAACAGAATTCCAAGCCCTGCAATAATATAGCGGATTATCTTGATATCCGTGAACAAAAGCATAAGGCGGATGACACCTGCAGAGCCGTGCCAGTATCTGGAATAATTCTCTGTTTCTACTTCTTCGCCCTGCATTTCCCAGTAAAAGGACTCATTCACATTTTCAACCAGCAAACTGTTGTAATCTGCCGAAATCACGGCGCGATAGTTCCCGCCTTCACCCAGATGCCAGGCAATTCCTGTTGAAATGCAATCCGCATAATTGTCTATTTTAAAATTTTCAAACTTTCCCACCTTATTTTCAAACAATGCTTCGTTATGAAAGTACTTGGCACTCTTTAATGCATTTGCCGAAACCGCATCCTGCGGAATCATTGCCGTCGCCAGCAAAAACAGCAAGCATATCAATACCGTACTTATAAAAATTGTGGGATAAAGAAGTAACGTTTTTTTCATGTTTTCAGCATATTATCTTACATACGTAAAGTCAATTATTTTTAAAAATATACGTGCATTCATTGTGGCTTTTGCACAACGTTTTCATTTTCTTTCGTGCATTTTTTACAATAGCAAATGCGAATTTACCGTTCGTATCCTCCTTCCGTTCCTAACCACCCAAAAAAGCGCAATTCCAGCTAAGAAATTACGCTTTTACTCCTTAAAACTTCTCTTATATCCGATTATATATTAGCAAGTATACTCCAGTTTCACATTTCCTTCCATATCCTTCCAGGTAAATGTTTTACCTTCCCACATCATATAGCCGTGCCAACTGTCTTCTTTGGGAATGGACACAGAACCGGGATTCATATACGCAAATCCTTCTTTTTGCATGCATTTAGGCACATGAGTATGGCCACAGAGAAGAATTTCACCACCGGCTAATTTCGGCGGATTGTTTTCGCCATATACATGGCCATGGGTAGCATATACAGTAACTCCATCCACAGACAGAATTGCATAATCTGCCATAATTGGAAAATCCAAAACCATCTGGTCCACTTCCGTATCACAGTTACCGCGTACGCAAAGTATGCGGTCCTTATATTTATTCAAAAGTTCAATCACCGCCTTTGGATTATACTCCTCCGGCAAATCGTTTCTGGGCCCGTGGTATAGCAAATCGCCCAGCAACAGTATTTTATCCGCCTGCTCACGTTTGAAGGCCTTAAAAAGGAATTCTGCATATTTTAACGATCCATGTATGTCTGATGCAATCAAATATCTCATATTTTAATACCAACCTTTTTGTTGTATTCTTTGCACCGATAATAGCAAAACAAACTGTTGGTGTCAATGTAAAAGGCAAGAGAAAGCACTCCCCCTCTTTCCGTTTTTCTACAATCCGAATATTTTTCCTATCCAATAAATCAACCCAAGAATCCAACTTGACAATATCCCATATAAAATAACCGGTCCGGCAATTGTAAAAATTTTACATCCGATTCCAAAAACCTGTCCTTCAAATTTATACTCAATTGCAGTAGACGCTACCGAATTAGCAAATCCGGTAATGGGTACCAACGCACCTGCGCCGGCAAAATTAACAATTTTCCGGTATACTCCAAGTCCTGTAAGTATCACACTTGTCAAAACCAGAATGAGTGTACAATATGCCGATGCATCTTCTTTCTCAAGTCCGCCCCAATTCTGTAACAATTCCACAATAAGTTGCCCGCAAATACATATGATGCCGCCAATAAAAAAAGCCTTGATTAAACGTGACCCCAGATTAGCCTTTGGCGTAATCTGCTCAATATAGTCCTGATAAATTTGCTGTCCTGATTTGGTTTCCATTATATATATATCACTGCAGATGCAGGTCCTTTCTTTATAATCTGTGTTCAACTCACCAATGAAGTCCATCGCTTTTATAATAGTGTTAAAATATTTTTTCATTTTATTCGCACATTAGTATGAATTTAAGCAAGCTCTGTCTATGGTATAATTTACCAACCCTAACTTTTTACCATTTTATGTTAATAAAGCAAAATATACCAAGCTGCCTACAACCTTTCCGATTGCCACGACAAGCACCGCCACACCTACGCCCCTGCGAAACCCGATTCTTCTGGCAAAAATCGGTATACTGTCCAGCATCTCTGCTATAGCCAACGCCACACAACCAACAAAACACCCCGAGAAAAAGCCGCCGCCGGATAGCAAACTGCCGGTTAAAACTGCCCACTTTCTGCTCTGAAAAAAGGAAAACCCATATAAGAACACTTCCAAATAGTCCTTAATTCGCAGCGCCCCCAACAGCCCTCCAATAATACAGCCGCTCACCACGGCACTTTCGTAAGTAATAATGTGGTCTGCCGTATGTGTTTTCCCCGCAAAACGCGGTACCAATCCCAGGGCCAATAACGCCGTAAAAACGCCGCCCGAAACCATAAGACCACAAAATAAACCGAGAACACCAATTCCTAAAGACTGCAACATATATATGTCCTTTCTCATACACTTTTTAGCGGTTCTGTCATTCCTTCCCTACTTACCTATATTATATTTCTTCTAAACACGGTCATTCTTACATAACGTCCACTTCAATCCCTTCACGCCCGGCATTATCAATTAATGTTTGATTTACATCATCCTCATAAATTCGCATTTCAACCTCCAATGGCGTAGGATCTTTCGTAATTCTGCGTTTCCCCAGATGATTATAGAAAACTATAATTCCTATGCCTAATCCCAGAGAATAACCAAACTCTAACGCGCCGATTCCCCCTTGGTAGTTTTGACCGAATAGACTATATATTTCTTCAAAGAGACCCGTGACATCAATGTCATTATGAAAGGCCATGATCGTAAAAGCGGTTCCAAAGAAACAGATCAATGAAACAAATATTACTTTTGCGACAGTTATGACATTATTGTCTTTTTTATTGCCTATATATTCAATAATTATATCATTCTCTCCCAGAGAAATAACTTCTACATCTGCGTCAACTTTTTGTATCAGTTCTATTACTTTTAACAGACTAATTACTGTGCGCTTGTCATTTTGAGATTTCTTGCCGGCTTTTTGAGTGCCCATTCTTTCATTTTTATTGTTTTTTACAAAAAATTTACAAATTAAAACTACTTTTAACTTTTCTTCAAGTGTTTTATTGTCACATAGGACTTTAAATACATCTCCTAAATATACTGCTGTTTCTTTTACTTTTACGCTTTTCTCCGCTTTAAGGTAAACAATCTGTTTTTTCATTGTTTTCTTTCCTAACAATATAAAAAGAGTATCGCCAACTAAGGCGACACTCTTATTCTTTACACAGTTTTCTTTTTTATACCTTGATTTTTGCAAGGCAAATTCAGTTTCTATTCGTTTACAACACAGTTTTTACCATCTTGTTTACCTTTATACAAACGTTCGTCCGCAATCTGGATAAGGCGTTCCATACGAAGTCCCGGAATCGACTCACTGACGCCGAAAGTCATTGTGACTTTCAGCTGATGACCATTGGTATCAATTGTCAAATCTTCAACACGCTTACGAATACGCTCCGCAACATCAGAAGTAACCTGATGATTACCATTGATTACTACAAGGAACTCTTCACCGCCCCAACGACAGACACAGTCATCTCCACGCAAAGCTTTGGTAAATTCGTTGGCAACCGCAATCAAAACATCATCTCCGGCATCATGGCCATAGGTATCATTTACATTCTTAAAATTGTCGATATCTGCCATAATCAAGCCAAACAGACGACCTTCACCAATCAAATAGGACATTCTGCGGTTCAATTCATAATTCATATAACGCCTGTTGTACAACTTGGTCAACGGATCTTTCTTGGACATTTCGTCCAGCTGGCTGTTCTTCGCTGCCAATCTGTCACTACGATGATTAATATCCCAGAACAATAACATCATAAAACAGAAAATGATTATAAACATAAACAGCGCATTTACAATATACATAATTGTCTGGGCTATCTCGTGAACAGGTTTTATCGGTTCACAATATAAGGAAAGTACATAACATACAAAATATCCAAACATTGAAAACAACGAGAACAATAAAGTTTCTCTGGTTCCCTTTTTAAAACACTCCCACACGAAGGTAATATAGCAGGAAACCGCAATCATAGCCACGCAATATACCTGAAATCCGCTTGAAAATCCTACAAATAGTGTAGCAAGTACAGCATGCACTACCACTTCTATACAGGTAAGGACGTAAGCCAAATACGTCTTCTTCTTTTTAATCAACATCAATATTCCCTGGTAAGCTGCGACAATCGCAACATTATACACACCCATAATTGTCACGCCGGTGGCCCAGAAAAAAATAGCAAATACAACATGTAAAATTGTCACTGCGTTCATAATTAACGCTGATTTACGATATTCATCGAAAAACACATCGCCATTCTTCAATGTCTCATAATAGTGTTTTAAATTTCCCATAAGAACCCCTTATCTCGTGTTAGCGCCCTCTGATAACACACAATATATTGACATATTTAGTTATATTATATCTAATTCACGGTAATTTGCAAGGATAATAAAAAAATCTTGTCATTTAATGCTTTGCTTGGTAAAGTATAAGAAAATAAAGAAAGGAGAACAAACATGGCACAAGCACCTAACGGCCGAAATATACATGAAGAAATAGCCCACGCAAACAGCGACTATCCCGTAGGCGTATATTATGTAGAACCCGGCAAAATGTACATGGGCTATGTGCGTTGGCACTGGCACGAAGAATTGGAAATCAACCTTGTAAAATCCGGTTCTGCCGAATTCACTATTGGCGAAGAAAAAGTCATTGTAAACGAAGGTCAGGCAATCATCGTAAATTGTAATGTATTTCATTCCATAAAAAGCAACGATGGTGACCATTGTGTTTTACTCTCTCTTCTTTTTAACCCTAACATTTTATTCAAAGATCATACAACTAACCTGGCCAACGGTTATTTAAATCCGATTATTAACAGTATAAATCGACGTTATTTGATTTTTGATCGTAAAGATATGTGGGGGCGCAGCGCCCTATCTTATTTAAATGACATCTTTGACGCAAATTTCTCACAAGATTTTGGTTATGAACTGACAACCAAAGCGTATCTTTGTCAGTTATGGGTACATTTACTCAAGAAATTCAACACCGGTGCAACGCTTTCGACACGAGAAACCAAGACACAAGTGTCACTTTCACCCGACGAAATCCGAATCAAAGATGCTATTGCTTACATACAAGAACATTATGCCGAACTTGTCACCTTAGATGACATTGCCGATTCCATTCATGTCAGTAAAAGCGAATGTTGTCGTTGTTTCAAACGCGCTGTAAATATTACCCCCTTTGAGTATCTAATGCGCTACCGCATTCTTCAGGCGGCGGATAAAATTCTGCAGAATGATCGAGAAATGACTTCCATTTCCGAACTTGCAAGTTCTGTTGGTTTTAATAATACCAGTTATTTTAATAAACTTTTTAAGAAATACTTCAACTGTACACCTACAGAATATCGCAAATTAAGTAAAACCGAACATCGTGACCAATTAAGTCCATTCGGTTTATCATTAACACATATATAAAATCCGGCAAACCTTTATTTCGGTCTGTCGGATTTATTGTTTCATAAATTTGGTAATTAAATTAACTCTCTGTTTTACCTATTTTTATTTTAACTTTGTTGACTACTTCAGTCTAACATTGCCTTTTTCCAATAAAATCGCCGGATTATAGGACATTTTAGCCTTTCGTAAACCTTCTTCGCCAAGATCTTCCTCGCGGTTGATATATTTGTATCCTTTGGCGGCATGTAGCACGAATTCCCTATTAATAATAGGGTATGCCCCCTGAATGTCCGCAAAAGCCTTCTCGATATGAACAACATAAGTATCCTCTGTAAGTGGCGCACCCAAGGAAAACGCTACAATTCCGTCTCTCGTGCGGATTGCCCCGCCCGTCAATCCTATTTCAGTACGCTTTTTTAATGCCTGGATTGTCACGCAAATCTCATCTTTCTTATCCGAATCTTCATCGCACTTATTTAATTCGCGCCATTTCTGCGCCATCGAAAGACAATCTTCCAGATTATCATCCGTAATTTCTTCATACTGCCATTCTGGAAAATTTTCTACAAATCGGTTGATATGATTTCTTTTTGCATGAAGCTTCTTCCCTGCTAAAGTTCCCAAGCTCTCAGCTTCATAAATATAATCCGCCACATCACGCACATATTCAATGGTAAACTTACCGGGATAGTGTTCTTCCAAATCCGCAAACTGTTCTTCTGTTACAAGATGCATCATAAACATTTTGTTATTATCTTCATAATACTTTATAAGTGTGTCTATCGCCTTATAAGGATTTGCACCAATCGGCAACGAAACGCTGTCCCTATGCGGATTATAAAAAACTAAACAATCTTCTACAATACTCCACTTCGTACCGTAGTGTGCTACCCAAAGAAAGTTGTTTGAAAACGACAGTTCACAACCACGGCTGGTTTTGTATTGATAAAATCGTTCAAATATTTCTCTCTCTTCGTATGTGATTTCTTTCCATATAAGTTCCATAAATGTTATTTTACTCCATTTTAGACGTTTTATGTATAGACTGTGCTAGTCAATATTTTTATGCGTCTTTAATACAAAAATTTTATTTCTTGTCTTGTAATCCAGTTATTTTCAGCACTTTTATTTATAATTAAATCTAGTTTTAATAATATTTTTGCTTGTTAGACAAATAAAAAGGCCGTTTTGTCCCTCGAATCGCACGAACGCCCGCTCGAAAGTGTTTCACACTTCCTCGCGGTTCGTTTGACTCACATAGAATATAAAAAGACTACGCTGTCCTGCAAGCAGTCCACGTAGTCTTTGTTATATTCTGCGTTCGTGCTATTCGTTCCTATTCGTTCATCTTTGCAAGTTTCGCTGCCTGGTCGGCTGCGATACAAGCATCAATAATTTCCTGAATATCACCGTTCATAATCTTTTCAAGCTTATACAATGTCAAACCGATTCTATGGTCAGTTACACGGCCCTGCGGGAAGTTATAAGTACGAATCTTCTCAGAACGATCACCGGTACCTACCTGGCTTCTACGAAGCTCCGCTTCCGCATCATGCTGTTTCTGCATTTCCAAATCGTATAATTTCGCACGTAACAAAGCAAATGCCTTCGCTTTATTCTGAATCTGAGACTTTTCGGTCTGGCTGTAAATTACAATACCTGTAGGCATATGTGTCAAACGCACCGCAGAGTCGGTGGTATTAACGCACTGACCACCACAACCGGAAGCTCTCATTACGTCGATACGAATATCATTATCATTAATTACAACGTCTACTTCTTCTACTTCAGGCATAACCGCCACGGTAATGGTAGAAGTATGAATACGTCCGCCGGATTCTGTTTCAGGCACACGCTGTACACGATGTACACCACTTTCGTATTTTAACTTAGAATATGCACCCTGGCCGGAAATCATAAATTCAACTTCCTTCATACCGCCAATGCCGATTTCATCCACGTTAATGGTTTCAATTTTCCAACGCTGGCTTTCTGCATAATGTACATACAAACGGTACATTTCAGCTGCAAACAAAGCTGCTTCATCACCGCCGGCACCTGCACGAATTTCCACGATAACGTTTTTATCATCGTTAGGGTCCTTCGGCAAAAGAAGAATTTTCAAAGTCTGCTCTAATTCTTCCACACGCTTCTTTGCATCCGTAAGCTCTTCTTTCAGCATTTCGCGCATATCTTCGTCGCTTTCTTCCTCCAACATGGCGATGCTGTCCTCAATATCCTGTTTTGACTGCTTATATTCCTTATAAGCGTCTACGATGGGAGTTAAATCGCTCTGTTCCTTCATAAGCTGGCGAAAACGCTGCTGGTTGTCGGTTACGCCCGGCTCCTGCAACTCACCCATAATTTCTTCAAAACGAATCAATAAATCTTCTAATCTGTCAAACATCTTAATCCTCCAAGTATGTGGCATACACCACTCTGTCCAAACCTGCCAGATCTTTCTTTACTACAATATCAATATATCCGTTCTGACGCAAGATATCACTGACATCTTTCGCCTGATTATATCCTATTTCATAAAAAATCATACCGCCGCGACTCAAATACGCCTTCGCTTCTTCGCTAATTCTTCGATAAAAGTCCAAGCCGTCGGCACCGCCGTCCAAAGCACTCATAGGCTCATGCTCCCTGACTTCCCGTTCCAGCGTTTCAATGACTTCACTCTCAATATAAGGCGGATTTGATACGATTAAATCGAACTTTCCTTCCACTTGACTAAACAAGTCACTTTCAATAAAAGTCGCTTCAAGTCCCAGTTTTTCGGCATTTTCTCTCGCAAGCGCCACTGCCTCAGGCTGCAACTCCGCACCAACACCCACACAGTCGTTACTGTATTTTAATAAGCTCAAAAGAATGCAGCCCGAACCGCTGCACATATCAAGAATTCGCATACCGTCGTGCAAATGCATCATCGCCTCTTCCACCAGACACTCCGTATCCTGTCTTGGAATCAATGTGCTTTCATGAGTTTTAAACGTAAGCCCCATAAAATCCTGCTCGCCTGTAATATACTGCAAAGGCTCCCCCGACGCCCTGCGCCTGATAAAAGCCTCATACTGCTTACATTCTACCTCCGAAACTTCCCTGTCGCCGTGAGCAAGCAAATCATTTCGGTTGGTATGACATATATACTCCAAAAGAAGCCTGGCATCCAGCACGGCTTCTTTACAGTGTTCTTTTAATTGATTTACTCCGGACTCATATAATTCTTTGTAAGTCATCATTTAATCCTTCGCCAACTATTCTTCAACCACATCTGACTCGGTCGAAACTTCAGCTTTTTCTTCCTCGATGTCATCTTCATCGTCATCCAGCCAGTCATCTTCTGCTTCTTCGTAATCGAAGTTCTCTTTCAGATACTTTTTCCAGTCAAATACTGCTTCCACAGCCTTAATGGCCACTTCCACCATATCCTTATCCGGTTCCTTGGTTGTGACACGCTGTAACCACATACCGGGTGCTGAAATCAAACGAATGAACCAGTTATCATATTTACCTGCCAAACGAAGCACTTCATAAGAAATACCTGCGATTACAGGGATTAAAGCGATTCTAAGCACCAATCTCAATACCATATTATCCACACGGATAAAGAAAAAGCAGATAATACTAATTACCATTACAATCAAAAGAAAGCTGGTTCCGCATCTTCTGTGGAATCTGGAACTCTTCATAATGTTTCTGACATTCAAAGGCTTTCCGCTTTCGATACAGTTAATGCATTTATGTTCTGCACCGTGATACATAAACACCCTTCTGATATCCTTCATAAGCGAAATCAAAAGCACATATACCACGAAAATAATCACTCTTAAAAGACCTTCAATAATGGCAATCAAAGAAGGATTGCTTAAATACTTCTCCAAGAAAGCCGCAACAAAATAAGGTAATACCATAAAAATTGCCACTGCAATGATTAACGAAATTACCATAGTAATGGTCATCATTACTTTCTCAGCCTTGGCGCCGAAAATTTTACCCATAAAACGGTCGAAACCGGTTTCTTCTTCCTCTTCTTCATAAAAGCTTGCCGAATAGGTCAACGTCTCCATTCCCAATTTCAAGGAATCAATAAAATTAAAAACGCCTCTGACAAAAGGCATTTTACGTGTCCAATTCTCGGACTGCTCGCAGTCTGCCACATGAAGTTCAATTTCCTGATTCGGCTTACGCACAGCTACGGCATAACGATTCTTGTTACGCATCATAATACCTTCCATAACAGCCTGTCCGCCGATACCGGAATAACATGATTTCTTCTTACTCATTCATACTCCTCCCAAAAAGAGTTCGTATATCACCTTACTTCACAGAATATTTCTGCGAAATAAAAATTAAGGTTGAGATACCTAGATACCTCAACCCATCATGTCGCTTATTAGCTTTCCACACCGTACTTCTTGTTGAACTTATCAATACGTCCACGAGCCTGTGCAGCCTTCTGCTGGCCTGTGTAGAAAGAATGGCACTTAGAACATACTTCTACGTGGATATCCTTCTTTGTAGAACCGGTTACAAAAGTGTTGCCACAGTTACAGGTTACGGTTGCCTGATAGTATTCAGGATGAATTCCTTCTCTCATTATTCTCACCTCTCTATATTAAAAAATAACCTTTTTTGCTTTTTCTAACAAACAGCTTGTTCATTATAACACGCGTTTATTGGGAATGCAAGTGTTTTTTATACCCAATGAATTTTTTTCATCATTTCCACAAATTCCTTATTATTTCTGGTCTTTGAGAAAAGATCAATTACTTTATCCACTGCATCTTCCGCCTTCATTCCGTTGAACGCCTTGCGCATGGAATTGATTGCGTCAAGTTCTTCCGGTGTAAGAAGCAAATCTTCTCTTCTTGTACCTGACTTCGGAATATCAATTGCCGGGAATACTCTCTTCTCAGACAACTTACGGTCAAGTACCATTTCCATATTACCGGTACCTTTGAATTCTTCGTATACAACGTCATCCATTTTACTTCCGGTCTCTACCAGGGCCGTTGCAAGAATGGTAAGACTTCCGCCTTCACGCATATTTCTTGCCGCACCGAAGAAACGCTTCGGCATATGCAAAGCCGCAGGATCCAAACCGCCGGACAAAGTTCTTCCGCTGGGCGGAATTACCTGGTTATAAGCTCTTGTAAGACGCGTAATACTGTCTAGAAGAATGATTACGTCCTGCTTATGCTCTACCAGTCGTTTCGCACGCTCAATTACCATTTCAGACACTCTCTTATGATGTTCGGGCGTTTCATCAAAGGTTGAATAAATTACTTCCACATTATCACCCTCAATCGCCTCTCGAATGTCCGTAACTTCTTCCGGACGTTCGTCAATCAGAAGAATAATCATATGCATATCCGGATTGGAATATTTTACACATTTGGCAACGGACTTAAGTAAGGTCGTTTTACCGGCCTTAGGCGGTGATACAATCATACCACGCTGTCCCTTACCTACAGGGCTGATTAAGTCCATAATACGCATGGAAACCGGTGCACCGGGAATGTCCAATTTAATCTTTTCATCCGGGAAGATCGGTGTCATATCTTCGAAATTGCCACGCTTCTGTGCCACTTCCGGAGTATATCCGTTAATTCTCTTAATATATAAAAGCGCAGAGAACTTCTCATTCTGTGTTTTAATTCGTGTATTACCCTCTACGATATCACCTGTTTTCAGCCCGAAACGGCGAATCTGGCTTGGCGCTACGTAAACGTCATTCTCGCCGGGCAAAAAGTTCTCACAACGGATAAAACCGTATCCGTCCGGCATAACTTCTAAGATACCGCTGGCCGCAATACCGCTGTCAAGCTCTGCCATATTCGGTTCTGCCTTTTCTTCACTTTTTGCTTTCTCGCTTTCTGCCTCGTTTTTCTCTGACTTAGCAGCATTTTCCTTGGATTGTTTCTCTTCCATTTCGACAAGTAAGTCTACAAGCTGATCCTTTTTCATCGCAGAAACACCCTTAATATCAAGACTTTTAGCTAAATCACGCAATACTGCCAGTGACAAAGATTCAAACTTTTCTCTCAATGATATATGCCTCCTTTAATTCCGAAATCTTATTTAAAACGCAAATTGAATATGTATAAATAAACACTCAAAAATATAAAACTCTTATGTATTTACTGTTGTTTTCTCAATTTTATCTGTGGGAAAATTATTCTAGATATGTCTTCTTGACTAGCGAATTCATTATACTTCATTTCTTCAAAAATGAAAAGACAATTTTTCATTTTGTCGAAAAAATGCTTTTACAAGTTGCCTGAAAATCTTTTATCCGGGTTTTGTTTAATACCCTTGCGAATTGCCGGGGTTTGTTGTAAGATAAAAGTCACCCCGAAAGAAAAGAGGCTGACTTAATGTTACAAGATCCGCTTACACTATACAAATTAATTGTTTTATATATGCTTAACAAGGTAAGTTTTCCGCTGAGCAGTTCGCAAATCAGTGATTTTATCCTTGAAAAAGATTATACGAATTTCCTTACGTTACAGCAGGTTTTTTCGGATTTAAAAGACAATAACCTGATTGCTTCCAAGACCGTCAGAAACCGCACCTTGTTCTCGATTACGGAAGACGGAATGAATACCTTATCTTACTTCCAGAACCGCATCAGTGATGCAATTAAGGAAGACGTCATTGAATATCTTCGCCAGAACGAAATGGAGCTCCGCAATGAAGTTTCCGTTCTCTCGGATTATTACAAGGCCACCAACGGCGAATACGAGGCGCACCTTTGGGCCAAAGACAGGGACACGGAGTTGGTAAGCATTAAGTTAACGGTGCCGACGGAAGAAATTGCTTCCGCCATCTGTGCCAAATGGTTAGATAAAAATCAACAAATTTATCAATATTTAACGGAGCAGTTGTTTTAACTGCTCCGTTCTTTTTACATCTACTATGCGATTCATCAAGCATAGGATTTCTTTATTCAGTCTGCCCGCCAAGCCGTTCTTTCTCTTCCTTGCGGATTCTCTGCATATGCTCTTTGATTTTCTTTTCATATCCCTGGTCGGAAGGCACATAAAATTGCTTGCCGGTCAGTTCATAAGGCAAATACTGCTGTTCCACATAATGATTGGGATAATTGTGTGCATATTTATAATCAAGTCCGTGCCCCAACTTAGCCGCACCCTTATAATGCGCATCCATAAGATGGGAAGGCACCGGTAAATCCCCTGTTTCTTCCACACAAGCCATAGCCGCACCAATGGCTTCCACTGCGGCATTACTCTTGGGTGCACAGGCTACGTAGGCTACTGCCTGGGCCAGAATAATCTGGGCTTCCGGCATACCGACACGTTCCACCGCCAAAGACGCATTCACTGCCACCTGAATTGCGTTCGGATCCGCATTGCCCACATCTTCTGACGCACATATCATAATTCTTCTTGCAATAAAAGTCACACTCTCGCCCGCCGACAACATTTTAGCCAAATAATAGACTGCCGCGTCAGGATCCGAGCCTCTCATACTCTTGATAAAAGCGGAAATCGTGTCATAATGGTTGTTTCCGCCCTTGTCATAGCGAAGTAACTTCTTCTGAATGCATTCGCCCGCCACATCCAAAGTGATATGGATTTTACCGTCTTCACTTCTTGGAGTGGTCATAATACCAAGCTCAACAGCATTTAACGCATGTCTTGCATCTCCGCCTGACATATCTGCCAGAAAATCAGCTGCATCTTCATCAATTACGGCATCGTAGGAACCCATACCGCAATCCGTGTCATATACCGCGCGTTCAATTAACTTACGGATATCTTCTTTTTCCAAAGGTTTTAACTCAAAAATCGCCGAACGGGAAATAAGCGCTCCGTTTACTTCGAAATAAGGATTTTCCGTAGTAGCACCGATTAAAATCACCGTACCGTCTTCCACGAAAGGAAGCAAAAAGTCCTGTTGCACCTTATTGAAACGATGAATCTCATCTACAAAAAGAATCGTCTTTTTACCATACATACCAAGGGTATTCTTGGCCTGCTCCACGACCTCTTCCATATCCTTTTTACCGGAAATGGTTGCATTAATCTGGGTAAACTCTGAGCTTGTAGTATTGGCAATTACTTTGGCCAGGGTTGTTTTACCCGTACCGGGCGGTCCGTAAAAGATAACCGACTGCAGTTTATCGGCCTGAATCGCGCGATAAAGCAACTTATCCTTTCCGATAATATGCTGCTGCCCAACCACTTCATCCAAGGTCTTGGGACGCATTCTCGCCGCCAAGGGCGACTCCTGCTTCATTTTATTTTCACGCATATACGAAAATAAATCCATGCTATTTCCTTCCTTATCACTTTAACAAAGTGCAATACTTTCTATCCGGTACACAACTACGATTACCTTAATACACATTATTTCTTCATCAGAAATTCATCGCATTAATATACGTTTCTTCAAAGCCTTCCAACTCTGCAAGATTTAACTCACACACCTTGGAAAGCAACTCTTTTAACTCACGCTCGGGCTTGGTCTGTCCGACGCAATCCAATCCATCCGTTTGACCAGCCGATTCTTTCGCATCTTTCACATCCTGTTCCAATGCCAGCCCGTATCTGTAAGCGCCCTCCAAAGATGTATTGCCCACGGCTTCCATTTTGCCCACAAATTCCTTCGGGAACAAACCGATTTCCACCGCCGCATCCAAATCAAGATAAAATCCCAAACCACCGGCTATGTACACCTTACGAATCTCAGATAATTGAACACCGTATTCCCTTGCCAGCAAGGTAATTCCAGCCGCCACTGCCGCCTTTGCCTTCTGCAACTCACGGATTTCCTCCTGTTTTACAAGAGTTCTTCCCGCGATGCACCCCAGCTCAAAATATTCTTCCGCAAGACAGCCCGTACGGTCCGCCTTCTCTTCCGTTAGAATCTGTGCCACCGCCTTAATCAGCTGGCTGCCGTACACTTTCTGGTCAAAAGCAGGACCGGCTGCCGCCGAAAGGGCAAACATTCTGTCGCAATTGCCGATTACCATCTCCGCATTGGTGCCAAGGTCAATCAACAGTGAAACTTCCTTGCTGTCCTTAAAGCCTAGTGTATAAAGCCCTGAAACCACATCTCCGCCGATAAAAGCAGATATTCCCGGCATCAGAATGGTTTTAATACCGCAAATCGCAGTCTCAGCCTGTTCCAAATGTTCAGCCTTAAAAGGGTATACACCAAGAGACTCCACATCATAACCCATCAAAAGATGTCCCATAACCGTATTTCCCGAAATCACAATCAGCTTCGGCGTACGTTCTTTTACAAGCTTCTTCACACCGTTTTCGATGGTTTCTGTAATCAATGCCTGCAGTTCTTCCTTCTTACCTGCATTGGCATTGGAAATTCTTGATATTACGTCCGCACCGTGAATTTGCTGGGGATTCAGCGAAACAAATACCCCCATCTGCTCACCGGTTACGGCATTGATTAAATACATGCCTATAGTGGTGGTGCCAAGATCCACCGCTACGAGAGTAGGGATTTCATCCGCAGTTTCGGCAGCACCGGCCTGCATTCCGCTTCCGGCCAAACCGTTCAAAGCCGCCAAACTTCCGCTAACCTGCGGTGCATTCACGCTGTCCGTCACCACACTTGATTCTTTTTTACCTTTTCCGCAAAGCCCGCAGTTACTGCAATCCACGCAACCGCCGCTTTGGAAATTTACCGATATATTCTCAGACAAATTGATTACGCTCCTTATCATAAAAATAGCCG
>JAGAQZ010000089.1 GCA_017622505.1 Lachnospiraceae bacterium | reverse complement strand
TTCCGCTTACGCAGGCAGAAAGCAGAACAAGCGTCAGTTCAGACGTCTTTGGATTGCACGTATCAACGCTGCAGCTAGAATGAACGGTTTATCATACAGCAAATTTATGTATGGTTTAAAGCTTGCTAACATCGACATCAACAGAAAGATGCTTGCTGAAATGGCAATCAACGATGCAGCAGGATTTACAGCTTTAGCAGACATTGCTAAGAGCAAAATCGCTTAATCCGTTTTAAAAACAAATGCGCAGTGCGCAGATAATGTAAAAAAGACAGGCGAACCTGTCTTTTTTGTTTATATTGAAGTATTGACTTCAATGGGAAAAGCAATGGAAAATCTTGAAATATCAGCATTTTTCGTTGTTTTTTTCTTGCAATAATGGACAACCTATAATAAACTGTTATAGTATGGTTTATTATGTGGATATTATCGTCTTACATAAGAGATAAGGAGAAAAAGATTATGCAGAATGAGAAGCAGAGGTATTTGTTCTGGCTTAAAATTTTACTCACGATAACCGTCCTGACTTTGGGCGTAATTTACTTTGAACAGATTTGGGGATTTGTAAAAGAAGGATTCAGCATCATATCGCCGTTCTTAATCGGTGCGCTGATTGCTTTTATCTTAAATTTGCCTATGCGCAGTATTGAGAAGCATCTTTTTGGTAAGGCTAAAGGTAAGTTTTGGTTGAAAATCAAGCGACCGGTCAGCATTATTTTGTCCATTGTTTTTATATGCGGACTTCTGACCTTGCTTGCATTTGCGGTAATTCCCCAGGTGGTGGAAACGGCAGAAATGATACCGGATAAAATTTCCGCATTCTGGCACTCTACCTTGGATTGGCTGGAAGAATTGCTTGCCAAGTATCCGAAAGAAACCGAAATGGTCATGGTAGAACTTGATAAGTTAAGCGAAATGAAAATTGACTGGCAGGCATTGATTGTTCAGGTAAAAGATTTCTTCTTTAACGGATTCGGCGGTTCTTTTATCAAGAATATATTCAGCATTACGGGTAAAATCGGCGGTGGAATTTTCAACGCAGTTATTGCTATCATCTTCTCTATTTATATACTTGCTCAGAAAGAGAAGTTGTGTATGCAGGGTAAGCGGATTTTAAGTGCTTTCCTTTCCGAGAAGGCATATCGCAAAACTGCCAAAATCATCAGTGTTCTTATGACAAACACAAGCAATTTCATCGCAGGACAGTGTATTGAAGCTGTAATTTTAGGCCTGCTTACCATGCTTGCCATGGCAATCTTTGGATTTGATTATATCCTGCTGGTAGGCGTGCTTGTGGCTTTTACGGCATTAATTCCCGTAGTTGGTGGTTTTATCGGTTGCGGTATCGGTGCGTTCCTGTTTTTGATGGACAACCCTATAACAGCCTTGTGGTTTATCGTACTTTTTATCGTAGTACAGCAGATTGAAGGCAATTTGATCTACCCTTACGTAGTAGGAAATACGGTTGGACTTCCTTCCATGTGGATTCTCGCGGCAATCACTGTCGGCGGAAGTGTGATGGGTGTCAGCGGTATGTTGTTTTTCATTCCGTTGTTCTCAACTGCTTATATGTTGCTTCGTGATGAAGTAAATGAGCGAAATGCCGAGAAAGCTTGGACGGAAGCGGCGCTGAAAGAGAAGATAAAAGCACACGATGATGAAGAGGATATTAAGAAGAAACAGAATAAGCTGTTTGCACTCTTTAAGAAGAGAGATAAAGCACCCAAAAGCAATGCAGAAAAAGTGAAAAAGGGTGTAGCAGTATCTCAAAAAGATAATAATAAATCAGAAAAAGAACAAAAAGAAGACAACAAAGAACAAAAGAAATAAAACATACTAATTAGCACAAAAAGTGCGAGATGGGAGAAAACAATGAAAGAAAAGAAAGAATTAACAGTGGTTTCCATTATTTTGGGAATCGTGCTGGCAGTAGTGTTCGGTGCTGCCAATGCGTATCTGGGACTTCGAGTTGGTATGACTGTATCGGCTTCTATTCCCGCAGCGGTAATTTCCATGGCGATTATCCGCTTTGTATTGCGCAGAAACTCTATTGTAGAAAACAATATGGTACAGACCATCGGTTCTGCCGGAGAATCTTTGGCGGCAGGTGCGATTTTTACCATGCCCGTATTGTTTATGTGGGCAATCGAAGACGGCAGTGCAATGCCCAGTCTTCTTGAAATTATGTTGATTGCCTTATGCGGCGGTGTTTTGGGTGTACTTTTTATGGTGCCCTTACGTCAGACCTTAATCGTGGATGAACACGATAAGCTTCCTTATCCGGAAGGAACTGCATGTGCGCAGGTTTTACAGGCAGGTGCCAGCGGTGGTGCTAAGGCAGGTACCGTATTCAGCGGTCTCGGTATTGCGGCTATTTATAAGTTCATCGCAGACGGAATTAAAATCTTCCCTTCGGAAGTTGATTTCAGTATTAAAAAGTACAGAGGCGCAGGCATTGGTGTAGACGTTTTACCCGCATTACTTGGTGTAGGTTATATCTGTGGTGCCAAAACTTCAGCATATATGTTTGCAGGCGGCGTGCTTTCATGGCTTGTACTTATGCCTTTGATTTCTCTTTTCGGCGGAGAAGCCATTATGTATCCCGGTGAAATTGCAATTCAGGATATGGGAACCTGGGATCTTTGGAAGTGTTACATCAGATATATCGGTGCGGGTGCGGTTGCGGCCGGTGGTATCATCAGTTTGATTAAGTCACTGCCTTTGATTATCAAGACTTTTACACAGAGTATTAAAGGATTTAAGTCAAACAAGGATGACCTTCCTATTTGGGTAATTCTTGGCGGTGTGCTCATTGTAGCAGTTGCTATGTGGTTGATTCCTGCAATTCCCGTTAACTTCTTCGGTGCATTGATTATTATCGTATTCGGTTTCTTCTTTGCAACCGTATCTTCACGTATGGTAGGTATTGTAGGCAGCAGTAACAACCCTATTTCAGGTATGACCATTGCGGCTTTGATTATTGTATCTATCCTTTTAAAAGCAACCGGTAACGGCGGTAAGGAATCAATGATTGCAGCGATTGCAATTGGTACCGTAGTATGTATCGTTGCTGCTATGGCAGGTGATACATCACAG
>JAGAQZ010000088.1 GCA_017622505.1 Lachnospiraceae bacterium | reverse complement strand
GGGTCACAGGTTCGAGCCCTGTAGGTCCCACTAACCGAATATCGGTTATGCCGGCGTGGCGGAACTGGCAGACGCACAGGACTTAAAATCCTGCGGGACTAACCTCCCGTACCGGTTCGATTCCGGTCGCCGGCAGTATTGAGAATTGCTTTAAAGCCTTATATATCAAGGCTTTAAGGCATTTTTATTTTTTGCTTAAAATGTATACAAGTGTATGCAAACCCGTATTTTCGGGCTTTTTTACGTTTTTAACCCAGAGCCATACGCATAATATCCACTGTTTTATCCATAGGCGTAACCGTACGCAAGTAGTGTAACGTCATTGCGGTTGTAGTATGTCCCAATTTATTATAGATAGTTTTATCATTGTGTAGATTCTTTCAAAAACCTATTGACTTTGCATATATATATATATAATATTTTATGCTTAAAATTTACTGGATAACTTATTATATAGATGGAGGAAAATGATATGAAAAAGAGTAAACGCATATTAGCTGTCCTGATGATTGCGACATTCTGTCTGATTGGGACTGCTTGTTTTTTCGGTGGAAGCGCATCAAATACCCAATCTTCTTATATTGCAAATGAAGAAGAAATTGCAGCAGCAGTCGAAGTTTTGGGAACTGAGCTTTCTGTTATGAAGGTCTCTATAGATGGTGCTATTTATTCATTTCCAATGAATGTTCAATTCTTATTAGATGAAGGATGGACGTTCCCGGAAGAAATATTGAGTGAGGTGGATCCTTACCCTGCTTACACCGAAACAATGGGTGTTACAATGATTCGAATGGATGGAGAACAGGAAAAGGAAATTTCAATTGTTTTGATGAATGAAAGTGCTGAAAAAATTCCTGTTGGTGAGGCGATGGTTACTACATACAGCGCTGACAGATATCAAAAGCATAAAATGATTCTTCCCGGTGGTCTTACATGGGCAAGTAGTATTGAGGATGTAAAAGCAGCCTATGGTGAACCAACCACGGAAGGAAGTACAGGAAGTGAAGATACATTCATGAATACGATATTAACCTATGATTATGATTCCGGCAGTGTGAGAATAGGATTCAAAACTGAAAATGGTGAAACGAAAATGACAGGTGTCACTTTTTTCAATCACTAGCAGTAAAAATGCTTCAAAGCTTTATAAATTATGGCTTTGGAGCTTTTTTCTTTTTTTAACCGGAAGTTTATTGCACAAAGATATAAATGTGTTTAAAATAAAAGCAGATATGAAAAGTGCGATACTTATTTGCTGTAAATAAGGAGGATTACGATATGCAGGAATTAAAATGTCCAAAGTGCGGCGAAGTATTTCAAGTTGACGAAACCGGTTATGATCAGATTGTGCATCAGGTTCGCGATAAAGAGTTTATCAAAGAACTTGACAGACGTGAAAAAGAAATGAAGGACAAACGCGAACAGGAATTGGAACTGATTCGTTTGCAGGAAGAAAAAGAATATTCAGCGAATATAGCAGAGAAAGAGGCTTTGCTCACAGCAAAAGATCGTGAAATAGCAGAACTTCAGGCGAAATTAAGAGCCAGCGAAACCGAGAAGAAACTTGCGGTTGCGGAAGCCGTTGAAAAAAAGAATGAGGAATTGTCAAAGAAAACTTCTGAAATTGCCGGTCTTAAAGGAGACCTTAAGAATATTGAGACCGAAAATCGTCTTAATGAAAAAGCGTTGAAAGAACAATACGAAGATAAACTCAAACTGAAGGATGAGCAGATTGAATATTATAAGGATTTTAAGGCGCGTCAGTCTACCAAGATGATTGGTGAAAGTTTGGAACAGCATTGCTTGAATCAGTTTAATTCATTACGAATGACTGCTTTTCCGAATGCATATTTTGAAAAAGATAATGACGCCAGAACCGGTAGCAAGGGTGATTTCATTTATCGCGAAAGCGGTGAAGACGGAACAGAGTTTATATCTATTATGTTTGAGATGAAGAATGAGGCTGATACTACGGCAACCAAACATAAGAATGAAGACTTTTTTAAAGAATTAGACAAAGACCGTAATGAAAAAGGTTGTGAATACGCAATTCTCGTGTCTTTACTTGAAATTGATAACGAGCTGTACAACAACGGTATTGTGGATGTGTCGTATAAATACCCTAAGATGTATGTTATTCGTCCGCAGTTTTTTATTCCAATGATTACATTGTTGAGAAATGCGGCGCAGAATTCACTCCAGTATCGTCAGGAGCTTCAGCTTGTGAGAAATCAGCAAGTGGATATTCTTCATTTTGAGGAGAATATGAATGCATTCAAAGAAGGATTTGCGCGTAATTATCGAATTGCAAGCGATAAGTTTGCAACTGCGATTGATGAAATTGATAAAACCATTGACCATTTGCAGAAAACAAAGGCTGCACTTCTTTCTTCTGAGAATAATTTGCGTTTGGCAAATAACAAGGCAGATGAATTAAGCATTAAGAAACTTACGAAAAATGCGCCTTCCGTTAAGGCTATGTTTGATGAATTAAAATCGGAAGATGAATGATGTATTAAAATCTTGTATGTGTAAACTTATATAGGTATAATATAATTGTACCAGGCGGCAAGAATTGATGGCGGAGGAGAATAGAATGGATAAATCCAAATTGCGTAAAATTATTGTAACGATTTTGATTGTGGCTGTTGTTTTGGGATATGACATCTCGCCCCTGGATATTATTCCTGACGTTATGGCGGGCGTAGGTCAGCTGGATGACTTGTTGATTACAGGTGCCGGTATTATCGGCCTTGTTACAAACTGGTTAACCGGAAAGAAGTCAAACGACAATGCGGATTTTAGGGAGATATAATGAAATAATGCATTTAGGAAATTCTATTCGTTGACACATTTTCTTAATGAATGTATGATAAAAGAAACATACTTTAGGAGGAAAGCATAATGCCATTAGTAGCGGCGCAGTGTACCAATTGTGGGGCTGCATTACAGGTTGATAATTCCAAGGATGCAGCAGTTTGTCAGTATTGCGGTTCAGCATTTATTGTTGAAAAAGCAATTCATAATTATGAGATCAATAATACATATAATATTGAGAATGCTAATATTATCGTAAATGATGAAAAGTCTTTCGCTAAAAGAATGGCTGCGGCGGAGGAGTACTTATACCAGTTAAAAGAATACAAAGCTGCTTATGAAATTTATAATGAAATTGAAAGTCTTGCACCGACCAATTACAAAGTCTGGTATGGAAAAATCTGTTCGCAGACCAAAGATTTTAATGCAGATGTTGTAGCAGATATTGTTGTAAATAACAGAAAAGCATACGAGAGTATGAAAAGAGATTTTGGCAATGCAGTTGCGACGGCTATGGGCGAAGAAAAGGTTGAAATTCGTAAGAAGATTTGTGAACTTTTAGAAGGCGCCAAAGTGGGTGTGGAATCTTTTATTTCAAAAGATATTAATGCAGACATAAACGATTTGAAGTCGCAGATTGAATCATTGGAGCAGGATATTAAAAATTTGCATGCAACCAATGATAAGCTGAGTAAACAGGCAAAAAGTTTAAAGAGCAAGGCCGGCACCTGCGCTTCTGTTTCAAGGTTCTTTGAAGTGCTTATGAAAATAGGTTTGTTTTTAGGTATTCCTGTGATTGTTTTCGGTATTAGCTTTTTGATTGGATTTAAAAATGAACCGACAATGCAAATCGGAGCTGTAGTAATGATTGCTATGGGTCTGATACCGACTATTTTATATTTTATTTTATATAAAGTATTGGATAGTAAGTGGTTTAAAAACAAGCAGGCGGCCGAGGATACGGAAAAGGTAATCAGGGAGAACGATGGAAAGAACGGCAAGACCAGGCTTAAAATAACGGAGAAGGAAGAACAAATAGAGGGATTGGATAAGAAAAAGGAAATCTATGAAGGTTATCTTCGGGAATTGGAAGATGTGATTCAAAAATATCAATGATGAAACCTTCGTTAAAAGAAACAATGTAATATAAGGTAAATATATGCTATAATATTTCGTGAATGTTATAGCATTATTTATTATAAAGGGAAATGTATAAACAAATTAGGGGGACGTATGATCTACATAACAGGGGATACCCATGGCGAGTACGAGCGCTTTTCAAACCGGCGTATGCGTGCACAGGGGATGGAGCTGAAAGAGGAAGATTACGTGATTGTTTGTGGCGATTTCGGTTTGTGTTGGCAGAATAATGCAACCTTCCGTTACGAGTGCGAATTCTTCGCGGGCAAGCCGTTTACGGTGCTTTGGGTACAGGGAAATCACGAGAATTATGATTTTATCTCGGAGTTTGAAATAGAAGAATGGAACGGCGGTAAGGTGCGCCATATTGTCAGAGACAAGGTGATACTCTTGGAGCGCGGTCAGGTTTTTACGATTGAAGGTAAAACATTTTTTACCTTTGGTGGAGCTGCTTCCCACGATATTCAGGGTGGCGTCTTGGATCGAAAGGATCCGAACTATGATAATTTGGTGAAGAAGGCGAAGAAGGAGCGATTGCCATATCGTATTTTACGCGAGAGCTGGTGGCCAGAGGAACTTCCTTCAGAGGAAGAGATGCAGGAAGGAATACGTAACCTTGAAAAGGTAAATTATAAGGTGGACTATGTGATTAGCCATTGTTGTTCCACAAGAGTACAGGACATTCTTGACCCTGCGCCTTATAAGTTGTTTGCGCCGGACATTTTGACCGAATATTTTGAGCAATTGGAAGAGAAACTTGAGTTTACCAACTGGTATTTCGGGCATTACCATATGGATCAAAGAATTGACGATAAGCATATGCTTCTGTATGAGACAATTGTGAAACCTAAACAGATATAAATGTGAATATAAGGAGAGGACTAAAATGACCTACGAAGAAATCAAAAAGAACGAAGAGGTAAACGCATATATTAAGCGCGGTAACGACAATTTGGGCGTGCTTGGTTTTACGGACCATTCACAGGCACATACCGCTTTTGTTGCGGAGCGTGCGGCGTATATTCTGGAAGAACTGGGTTATGATGAGCATACAATTGAATTGGCCAAGATTGCAGGTTTTATGCATGATATCGGTAATTCCATTAATCGTAAAAATCACGCGGAATACGGTGCGCTTCTTGCCAATGATATTCTTCAGAAGACAGATATGTCTTTGGCAGACAGGGTGACTGTTATGTCTGCCATCGGCAATCATGACGAGTCCACAGGTGGGGCAAAAGATGCGGTTTCGGCAGCTTTAATCATTGCAGATAAAACCGACGTGCGCAGAAGCCGCGTGCGTCCGCAGGACCGTTCTAAATTTGATATTCACGACCGCGTAAATTACGCGGTAACCAAGTCGGATATTACAGTGGATAAAGAGAAAAAAGTTATTATTTTAAATCTTTCCGTTGATGAGAATATCTGTAGCATGTATGAATATTTTGATATTTTCCTTGCACGTATGATGATGTGCAGAGGCGCTGCGGAAATTCTGGATGCGGGTTTTAAGTTGCGCGTAAATGGCGATAAGGTATTATAAAATTTGTTGCGTTTTATATAAAAGATAAATGCAGAAAGTCGTATCGAAATGAAAAACAAAGAGTTCAGTGAAGAAAATACAATGCTTAAAAAAGATAAGCAAAAGTGCAAACGCCGTATTAAAAAATTAATTTGGCTTGCTATTTTTGCCTTGGTTTTAGTATGGCTTCTTTATGGCAATTTGTCTTTACAGACTACCGTATATGATGTAAAAGTACCGCAGGAATACAGTGGTCTTGAGGGATATACCATTGTACAGATTTCAGACCTTCACAACGCACGATTTGGCAGGGAGCAGTCGAGGTTGATTCAGGCAGTCACTGAGCAGTCGCCGGATATTATTGTTGTTACAGGTGATTTGGTGGATTCTTCCCACACAAACGTGGAGGTGGCAATGGATTTCATCAATCAGGCAGTGGAAATTGCCCCGGTTTATTATGTAACAGGAAATCATGAAGGCTGGCTTGAAGGTACATATGCTGATTTGAAAGCGCAGCTCTTGCAAGCCGGCGTTGTAGTGTTGGAGAATGAAGCATTTACAGTGGAGATTGAAGGCGAAGTACTTTCGATAGCAGGCGCAAATGATCCGGATATGCCGGGTAATAATATTGTGCTTGCAAAACAGGCGATTCATTCGTTAATGTCTGAGTTGGAGGGATATACCATTCTTTTATCCCACAGACCGGAGTTGTTTGATACCTATGTTGAAAGTGATGCTGACTTGGTTTTCTCAGGTCATTATCATGGCGGACAGTTCCGCATTCCTTTTATCGGTGGTGTTGTAGCACCGGGTGCGGGATTGTTTCCGGAGTATGCGGAAGGCACTTTTACGGAAGGAAATACAACTATGGTGGTGAGTCGCGGATTAGGGAACAGTGTAATCCCTGTGCGCATTAATAATAGGCCGGAAGTGGTAGTGGTGCGTTTGACGACGGAGTAGTGATTTACACGCCCGAGAGAATAAAAGATATAAAGAGAAGGAAGAAATCGCACAAATGGCATTGCATTCAGATGAAAATGTAACTGAATATATTAAACAACAGCTGTTTTCTATGCAGGATTTGGAGTACAAGGCCTTCCACAGCCGTTTAATGCCCACAATAAGCCCTGAAACCATCATAGGGGTAAGAACACCCGCCTTGCGCAAATTTGCCAAGGAAATGGCCAAATACGAGGGCGTAGAGATGTTTATGCAGGATTTGCCCCATAAATTTTATGAGGAGAATAATCTGCAGGGATTTATCATCGAGGGTATGAAGGATTTTGATAAGTGCTTGGCAGAGGTGGACCGCTTTTTGCCGTATGTAGATAACTGGGCAACCTGTGATATGATGCGTCCGAAGGTTTTTAAGCGAAATCCGAAGATGCTTTTACCGAAGATTAGAGAGTGGATAGCATCGGGTAAGACTTATACGGTGCGTTACGGAATCGGTATGCTGATGACCTATTTCCTGGATGAGTATTTCGATGTAAAATATGTGGATGAGGTGGCAGCAGTTGAGTCGGAAGAATATTATGTTAAAATGATGGTGGCCTGGTATTTTGCGACCGCCCTGGCAAAGCAATGGGATGCGGTAATTCCTTATATCGAGAATGGTAAGCTGGAGAAGTGGACGCATAATAAGGCGATTCAAAAAGCGATTGAAAGCTATCGCATTACTCCTTTGCAGAAGGAGTATTTGCGGGGGATGAAACACAGGTAGTATAAAGAGGCCCATCTAAGATAAAAATATGTCTTCGCAGGGACGCTTGCGCTCTGTTGTGCTACGTAGCAGTGCATAAGATTGCAAAATACGCAATCTAAGCACTGACGCGCACAAAAGCCCTTTGAAAACATAATTTTTATCTTAGATGGGCATTTCATATACTGCTAGAGATGTTTCAACTTCGCAAATTTTGATATTAAATTTGAGTGGACAGTAGTTGTTTGGTTATTATAAATATAATGTTATAATTTGATACCTACTTCAAAATTTTTGTTCTCACATTTAACATATAAACTAAATTTATGCAAGTCCATAATGTTCTTGGCAATCGCTAATCCCAAACCGCTTCCGCCCTTGTTGTTGCGATTCTCATTGCCGGTCACGAAGGGCTTAAGTAATTCATTTGCATCACTGATTTCAGCACTGCATTGGTTCGTAATACCGATGCTTTTTTTATTTAAAGTAAAAGTGATTACCGAATCGCTGTCGGCGTATTTTACAGCATTTCCAATGAGGTTGTCCATCGCTTCCGTAAAAAGTGTTTGATCTGCACGAAGGTTTAAGGCACCAACAATTTCAGTCTGCAACTTGCGTTCGCCCAACTGTAACTCGTATTTCTTCAAACAGTTGCGAATCACGTATTCGACGCTTAACTCTGTTTTGTTCAGAACTATATTACCATCTTCTGTTTTGGAGAGGGAGAGAATATCACTGATGATGCGGTTCATATGGTCTACGTTATTCATAATGGCAGAAGCATAGTGTTCGCGTTTCTCGGAGTGTACTGACTCTTTCAGATTCTCGGCGTAGCCTGAGATGGACATCAGCGGACTCTTTAAATCGTGGGCCATGGTGTTCATCAAGGTCTTGCGGTAGTCCGCTATGTCGTACTGCGCTTTTAAACGTGCATAAGTAATCTTAGCAGTAATAAAACAGAACAGGGCTGAAAGTAATATAACCGCAATGATAAAAATGATTAAAGGAATACCAAATATATCATCTGTGTCAAAGTAACATACACTGCGCAGGGTATAAACGGTATCCGCCGAGAAATAAATCGGTGTTTCGGATACAATCAGCAGGGCATCTCCTTCATGAGAAATGGTTATATCGGTTTCTTTGGGAGTGACAAGCCCGGTTTCTTCGTTATAGGTTTCATGTAGGATTTCCCAAGCTTTATCGGCGGAATCCCGGAACAGATAGAAGGAAGTGTCACCATATCCTGCCACCAGAGGCCCTAACACGGTTTTGTAAGAATTAACATTGCATTCCGTATAACCGCTTTCGGTAGGAGTATAGTCGAAGTGATAAGTTTCCACAGCAACATCTTCAATGTCCTGTAAGGTTAAATCATATTCCGATTCTAAGGGTGCAACATAGGCAGTCATTGAGCCGGGACGGAATTCGTCATCTTTGATATAGAAAGTATCAAAGTCTGCCTCGACATAATACTTTGTATAAGTCTTAAAATCTTGCGCTACGCTTGCCAGCAAATCCCTGTATTCCGGCACTGCGGAGGTGGGACAGGAGTACATTTTAGCAGGTTTTTCTTCATCTTCGCGCACTAAGATAAAAAGGGTCTCATCGCAATCGGCAAGTATTTCACCGGTAGAAGGATCGTATAACATGCTGAGATATTCTGAACTATAGGAGTAAGAGATAACACGGTATTTGGCACGGTCGATAAAGGCTTGATTGCGCTCTTCTTCCGGCACAAGAGAACCCTTGCCATAGATATCAGCGTAAGCGTCTTCCAGGGTTTGTTGCATATTGGAATTTGTTACGAAAAACAGATTTTCCATAGCGATAAAAGTAGCGTTTATTATTACGGGAACAAAGATAGCCAGTAAAATGGCAAAAACAAGAAGTACTTCGAACCATCTTTTGAAAAATATACTTTTAAAAGTTTTGCGTTTGCCAAGACGGGCAACGCGACTTTTTTTATTTTTAGACATAAAAATAAATCCTTTCCGTTTATGATTGAAAGAGCGGAAAACACATTAATCCGTAATTTTGTAGCCTTTGGTAATGACGGTCTTGATTTGTTTCTTGTAAGGACCGACCGCATGACGGAGTTTCTTGATGTGGTTATCTACCACGCGTTCACCGCCTTCGTAATCGTAGCCCCAGATTTTGACTAACAGGGTTTCGCGGGGAACGACGGTGTTTTTGTTCTCCAACAGATATTTCAGAAGTGCAAACTGCTTGGGTGGTAAATTAATGGGATGACCTTCTACCGTCACCTTATAGCGGGAGGGATTCAAGGCAATTTCACCACATGATAACCAAGGTCCTGCCACCATACCCTTGGCGCGTTTTAAGAGCGCCTGGGTTTTGGCGTAGAACTCCGCAAGAGAGAAGGGTTTCACCACATAGTCATCACAGCCCAGCTGGTAGCCGTAAAGAACGTCTTCTTCTCGGCCTCTCGCCGTGATAAACATAATGGGAACAATGCTGTCTTTGCGGATGGTACGGCAGATTTCAAAGCCGTCTGCACCGGGCAACATGACATCCAATATACACAGGTCAAATTCGTTTTCATAAATGGCTTCCAACGCATCGTCGCCGTTGTCATAGGCGTGCATCACCATTTCACCCTCACTTTTATCCGTAAAATAATCGCAGATTACTTCACGGATTTGAGAATCGTCTTCAACCAACAGAATTTGATATGCCATGTTTGCCTCCCAAGGTACAAATTAGGTTTATGTGTCCCTTTTACAATGTCATCATAAAGGGAGGATTTATCCTTTGTGTATCCTTATTTAATTATTCACTGAAAATTCTGCGGTACCACTTCAGGGCATCGCAATAAGCCTTGTAAACTTCGTCCATTTCGATTTCGCGGATCAACATAATACGCGATACTTCCTGCCAGTTGGCATTCTCATACTGCAGAATAAAGTAGTAGGGAAGTGAGAGCGGTCCGTCGTGGTTTACAAGGGATTTACGGATGTCTTTGGATACGATTACCATATCCAGTGCCTCATCCATCGGTTTATCAAGCATAATATCCAATACGGAGAACAGACCCATCAAGAAAAGTTCCTGGGACTTCATTGCCATACTGAATATAGGTGCCAAATTCTCTGCAAACTTTGCACGAAGCAGGGATAAACGGGTTACTTCGTTAGGCTTATCCAGGCAAAGCTGTTTGGTTACCGCAGTTGTGGTCCATTTCTTAAGCTCACGCTGACCGAGCATTGCGGTTGCGTGACGGATGGATGTAATCTCCGAATTGATTGCCATACGGTTTACGATTTTTAACAAAGAGATAACCAAAGCGGTATCGCGCCCGATGACATCCGCAGCATCGGTTAAGTCGAAGTTTTCTTCATTTACAATGTTCAATAATTGGATGTAATTGATTTTAACAGGGTTAACTTCGTTCTCGCCTTCCGTAACGGGTGTGCGATAGAATTCGCCTTCATAAAAGGCGTAGCCACCCTGGAATTTCAACTTCTCATATTCTTCCTGGCTCTTGATGTTGCCGGCAATCAACTTAATATTGGGATAGAGCTTGGTAAAATAAATTTTGGCCATAGTGATGTCTATCTTCTGATGATTCAGGAAAATATAACTGCATAAAAGCAGAATCTGACGGTAGTCTTCGAAAGAAGCTACGGGGAGTTTGCGGATTGCAAAACGATAACCCTGTTCTTTTAATTCTTTCAAACGGTTAATATACATTTCGTTGGGAAGAATGGAATTGTCGATTAAAAGCACAATACGTTCGTGGGGTGCTTTGCATTCTTCGGAAATGTTACTGAAAATTGCAATATTGTTGATGGGAATGAAAATTTCCTTGTCCGGGGATAAGGTTTCGATGCCCATACTTTCAATGATTTCCAGACCGTTGATACGTCCTGCGCCGTCCAGCAAACCGGTGGAAATATAACTGGGTTCCAGGAAATAATTATTCTTCTGTGAGAAGAGCGAATAAGCCTTCACAGACATATTTTCATCAAATAACGGGATTAGTGTTGCAAGCATATTTTATCCTCCTTTTGCGGGGGGCTCGAATGTATTGTAAATACATTCGGCTGATTAAAATCATTTTACAATAAAATGTATATTTCTACAATCGAAAGTTAATATAAATACTGATTTGATTGCTTGTTCCGAGGTTACGAAAGCTGTATGAACATTTTATATTCCAACAGAACGCGCTTTCGCTCGGATGAAAACGTAACGGATACTAAACTCGTACTACATTTCATTTGTACTCGTTAAGTACCGACGTTTTCATACGGTTCTTTTTGAAATATAAAATGTTCATACAGCAGGTCATATTTGGGAAAAGTAAGTGAACAAATTGATATAATCAGAGTAATAATTTAGTTGTATTTATAAAGGTTGGGTGTTAAAATCTAGGGTGTATAGATGTGCGAAATTATTATAAAAAATAATTAATCGGAGGCAATTATGTTTCAGGTAGAGAAAGTGACGGCAGACTTAATCAAATGGATTCAGGATTGGTTTGAAGAGAATGGTAAGGGATGCAATGCTGTAATCGGTATTTCCGGAGGTAAGGACTCAAGTATTGTAGCAGCTTTGTGTGTGGAAGCTTTGGGTAAGGACCGTGTCGTAGGTATTCTGATGCCCAATGGCGAGCAGTGTGATATTGCCGATTCCAGACAGTTGGTAGAGCATTTGGGAATTCGTAATTATACTTCAAATATCAAAGATGCATATGATAATACTTTGGCAAGCATTAAGGCAGCAGGCTTGGAGCCCAGCGATCAGGCAGTGCTTAATTTGGCGCCGAGACTTCGTATGACGACCTTGTATGCTTTTTCACAGACCTTAAACGGCCGTGTTGCAAATACCTGTAATTTGTCCGAAGATTGGATTGGATATTCAACACGCTACGGCGATTCCGCAGGGGATTTCGGTCCTGTAGCAGGCCTTACGGTGGAAGAAGTGCTTCAGGTGGGCGACTACCTTGGCGTGCCTTATAATTTGGTGCACAAGGTGCCTTCTGACGGTTTGAGCGGTATGTCTGACGAAGATAAAATCGGTTTTACTTATGCGGTGCTCGATAAGTATATCAGAACCGGCGTGTGCGAAGATGCTGACACCAAGACAAAGATTGACCGAATGAACAAGATGAACGCATTTAAATTAAAACCCTTGCCTTTTTATAAGCCGGATAAAGAGTTGTTATAATTTACAACAACGGGAGGATTTGTTGTGAGTAAAAAGTGGTTGAAAAGACGACAGAGAATTTTTCAGATTATAGATGTAGGGTATGATTTGGATTGGGTTAGCCGCGGATATGATTATGTCAATGTTGCTGCAATTGTATTAAATCTTACAGTCAGCATTTTGTATACATATGAGACGATTCGTGCACAATATGAGCCGATTTTGCTTGTGGTTGAAGCAATAACGGTTGCATTTTTTGTAATTGATTATATTTTAAGACTTATTACTGCAAGATGTATGTACAAAGAGAAAAATGAGTGGAAGGCAATCCGCAAATATGTCTTTTCTTTTATGGGTATTGTGGACTTGCTTTCTTTCTTGCCGTACTTCCTGCCGGTTATTTTCCCTCAGGGTACCATTGCGTTTCGTATGATTCGAATTGTACGTATTTTCAGGCTGTTTAGAATTAATGCGTATTATGATTCGTTGAATGTAATTACCCATGTTCTGGTAAGTAAAAAGCAACAGCTGATATCGTCGGTTTTTATTATTTTGACATTGATGGTAGCTTCCAGTCTTTGTATGTACAGCTTAGAGCATGAGGCGCAGCCGGAAGTATTCCAGAATGCATTTTCCGGTTTGTGGTGGGCGACATCCACGCTTCTGACCATTGGATATGGTGATATATATCCGATTACATTCTGGGGAAAAGCCCTTGGTATTTTTATATCGTTTCTGGGTGTGGGAATGGTTGCGATTCCTACCGGTATTATTTCAGCAGGTTTTGTGGATCAGTATACCAATTTAAAGAAGAGAAACGAATATGGCTATGAAGAGGACATGAATTTTATTAAGGTGCGTGTTGATGCCAATGATGTGTGGAACGGCAAACGTATTGCGGATTTGGATTTGCCCGTAGGTGTTATTATTTCACTGATTCAGCGCGATGATGAGTTCCTGATTCCAAACGGCGGCGCTGTGCTTGAGGCAGAAGATGTAGTTGTTCTTGGTGCAGAACCGTTTAAGGAGCACGAAAGCATTCGTATGCAGGAAGTTGTAATGAAGAAAGAACATCCTTGGTGCAATAAACGCATTAGGGATTTGAATTTGGGGCGCAAGACGGTTATTGTACTTGTGAAGCGTAAAAACAAAGCCTTGATTCCAAATGGTGATATGGTACTTATCAAGAATGACCGTGTTTTCCTTCATACACAGATGCATTTGGAAGATGCAAAATATATGGAAGTTTAGTATAAATTAACCATCTCTGTTTAGAATAATGAAACAGAGGTGGTTTTTTTATGTTGATTATAAACGGTAAAATTATAACGATGGAAGCCCAGGACTATGAGAACGGTTTCGTGCGAATTAAAGGTAAAATCATAGACGCGATAGGAGATATGTCAGTATGTCCAAAGGCGGAAGTCGGGGAGGAGGTTCTTGATGTCAAAGGCGCCTGGGTGATGCCCGGGATTATCGAGGCACATTGTCACATCGGAATTATAGAAGAAAAGCTTGGGACAATGGGAGACGACTGTAATGAAATGACAAATCCTGTCACGCCGGAACTTCGGGCAATTGATGCGGTAAATCCTATGGACCCGGCTTTCCATGATGCAATTGAAGCCGGAATTACGTCTGTTATGGTAGGGCCGGGAAGTGCCAATGTGGTAGGCGGTCAGTTTCTTTTTATGAAAACCCATGGAAGATGCATTGACGATATGGTGGTAAAAGCGCCTGCAGCTATGAAGGTAGCCTTCGGGGAGAATCCGAAGACTGCATATGGGGACAAAGATATGTATCCATCTACCAGAATGGCAACTGCAGCAATGCTTCGACAGACGTTATTTGAGGCAAGACAGTATTTGACCGACAAAGTCAGTGGTGAATTAAAGCAAGAGGATTTTAAGATGGAGCCTTGGATTCCGGTATTAAACGGCGAGATTCCGCTGAAGGCACATGCGCATCGGGCAGATGATATTCTGACGGCTATCCGCATTGCCAAAGAGTTTGGTGTAGACATTACAATCGACCATTGTACAGAGGGGCATTTAATTGCAGATGAAATCAAGGCTTCGGGTTTTCCTGCCATTGTAGGACCTGATTTGACGGCCAGGTCTAAGCCTGAGGTGCAGTATATGAATTTTAAAACCAATAAGGTGTTGTGCGATGCGGGGATTTTAACTGCAATTACAACGGACCATCCGGTGTCGCTGATTCAGTACCTGCCTTTGTGTGCCGGTTTGGCGGTAAAATACGGTATGCCAAGGAAAGAGGGGCTTAAGGCTATAACGATTAATGCAGCGCGTATTTGTCGCGTGGATGATAGAGTGGGAAGTTTGAAAAAAGGGAAGGATGCGGATGTTGCGATTTTCTCGGGGAACCCGTTGGAGTGTATGACAAGAACATTGTGGACGGTTATAAATGGCGAAATTATCTACGGAAGGTAGGAAGAAACAGGGTAAAAAGAATTAGGCTTATAGTTACTTTAGAAAAGCGTGAAAGCATTGTATAATAGCGTAAAATGGGCAGAAACCATTAAGATACAGTAAATTAACAGTGAAGAAGTTAAGGTGTACAAATGATTTTCTTATTAGCAATTGAGACAGAAGAAGACCAACAAAAGATAGAGATTTTATATAAACAATATCATCGTCTGATGTACAAAATTGCATATGAAGTATTGCATAACCGTGGTGATGTAGAAGACGCATTGCACGATTCTTTTATCAAAGTTGCGAAAAATATGCAAAACATAGGTGACCCTGACAGCAAGGAGACCAGGAATTTCCTTGCGGTGATTACCAAGAATACAGCGTTGGACGTGTACCGCAAGAAGAAACGCAGATGGAATAGGGAAGCAAACTTTAAGGAAGTGTACGACAGCAGTGCGCCGAGGACCTATATGAAGTCAAGTATTGACGGTGACGCGCAGTTTCTGGTGCAGGCAATTCGTAATCTGCCGGATAAGTATCGTTTGCCCTTGAGTTTGAAATATACCAACCAATACAGTCTTAAGGAAATTAGTGAAATGCTTAATATTTCGGAGACGAATGTGAAGCAGAGAATTTTCAGGGCAAAGAAGATGCTTGAGGAAGAGATTAAGAGACTGATGAACGAAGAGTAGAATGTATTAGTGTACATAAGAGAGATATCGTTGTAAAATCAGAAGTAGTAAAAAGAATGGAGAAATCTATGAAACAGATGGAAGTAACGGATGAATTACTTTATCAATATATGCCCATAGCGGATGAGATGGATTTGGATGCTTTGGAAGCGGAAATTGCGGACGAAGAGATTGTGCTTTCTAAAAAGTTTGAAAGACGAATGAAGCGTCTGATGTGGAAAGAAGAACACAAGTGGGTGGCCGGCTTTGGAAAGTTTATGGCAAAAGTGGCGGTCGTGTTGCTTTGCGTTCTTGGTGTGAGTTTGGCCGTGACTATGAGTGTGGACGCCTATCGTAGTAAGTTCTTCCAGACAGTACAGGAGATTTGGGAGGATTCGGTAGTACATACTTACGATATTGGTGAAGAGGGGCAGGAGTTTGTGCCGCACGAGCCGAGTTATATTCCGGAAGGGTATGAGGAGGTAAGGAGAATTGAAACGGATAGGACATTAAATATTGAATATCAAAAGGATTATACGTATTTATATTGGGATCAATACGAAATTACAGATGGAACATGGAATATTTTAGATAATTATAAAGAACAGGTTATAGCGGAAATAGATGGCGGATATATTATTATTAATCTATATGATAAGGATATAGTAAGGGCATATTATGAAAAAGAACAATATATATATGTAGTATCGGCAGAAAATGTAAGTGTAGAAGAAGTTATTTTTATATTTGAAAGTATCAACTAAAAAGTATTTGCGCTTTTTTATATGATGTAACGTATTCTTTTTTAGTTCGTTATTATGCATAAAAATTAAGGAGGATTATCTTGTGAAAAAGGTAAGAATTGGTTTTTATGCAATAATATTAAGTTTATGTGTAGTATTTGGTGCTGTTTCCGTACCAATTAGAATTCAAGCTGAAGATACAATGGTTGATTCAAGGATGACATATATATTGTCATATACTACAGACTTAAGTATTACTAGTACTGGTGTGGCAACCATTACGGGTAATGTTCGTGGTAAATCAGGCGTTACAAGTACATATGTAAAATGTACATTGCAAATGAGTGTTGGCGGTGGTTGGGTTGATGTGAAATCTTGGGAAGATTCAAGTAGTACGCCAGGTGCAACTATAGGTGAAACCTACCAGCTTTCAAGCCGCGGAACTTACCGCGTATCTATGGAATGTCGTGCTAATACCGAAGAAAAGAGTGGTACTTCCGCATACCGTACATACTAAACACAACAATTAAAAACTGAATATTGACATCAAAAAACTGCAAGCATTGCTTGCAGTTTTTCTTTTATACCCTATAAATAGTTAGCTAAATTGATTAACCCTAATCCTACAATGTCGCACCAAAGTCAGCCACCAACACCTGGCCTGTAATTGCTCTGGACTCATCGCTTGCTAAGAAGAGAAGAATGTTAGCAACGTCAGCAGGCATACAAGGCTGAACGCCTAAATTCATATGCTTTCTCATCTGCCCCATCATGTCGGGATTCAAAGAAGCGGGATCTGTATTCATTGTCATCGGTGTTACGATAGTACTGGGATTTACAGAGTTGCAACGGATGCCTGTACCGGTAAAACGAACAGCAGTATGCTTGGTCAAACCGATTACAGCCGCCTTACTGGTAACGTAAGCAGCGCCGCCGGTACCGAAATGTCCGGCTACAGAGTCAAGGTTGATGATAGAACCGGAATTGTTCTTCATCATTTCTTTAACCGCTGCGCGTGTACAATATAAACAACCCTTGGTATTAACGCCAAGAACTTTTTCCAAATCTTCTTCCGTAAAGCATTCGATAGGCTTTAAGCCTTCTTCTAAAACACCGGCATTGTTAACGAGAATATCGATTTTACCGAATTTTTCAACGGTTTTAGCGATGAGATTTTCAACATCTTCCACCTTGGAAACATCAGTGGGAACTGCTAATACTTCACCGCCTGCTGCTGTGATTTTGGCAGCGACTTCTTCTAACTGCGGTAAACGACGTGCACTGATAACAACCTGCGCACCTTCTTTGGCAAATAACTCTGCAGTTGCAGCACCAACGCCTGAATTACCGCCTGTAATAATTGCTACTTTTCCGTCTAAACGACCCATAAGTTTATCCTCCAATATTTTATTAAATTGTATGTCCCCCATACAACTACATTATAAAACGTGGCAATTTACCAGTCAACTAAAGCGTAGTTAAAAAAGAATAAAAAACAGGCCCTCACAATGTGATATCATGTGAGAACCTGCCAACTTTTATGTTATGTATTTATGCGTTACGCTTCTGTTTTTTCCTCTTTGAAAGGTTTTCTTACGAAGAAGAAGCTCATAAGCAATGCTACAATGTAAAGTGCGATTGTTACATACAATACAGTCTGGTAACCGGTAGGGTTAATTGCTGTCTGTCCTGCTGCAAGGTTTGCAGGGTCAACTACAACTTTCACACCTTCGTTTACCCATTTATCCATATCGATGAACTCACCGAACTTGTTAACAATCCAGTTTGCAAGCTGATTACCTGTAAGGCCTGCGAATGCCCAAGCAGATAATGTAATACCGTGAAGTGCGGAAATGCTGCCCATACCGTACTGGTCTGAAAGAAGAGTAGGTACGTTAGAGAAACCGCCGCCGTAGCCTGCGTTTACAACCATAATAAGTGCTAATACAAGAATCATTAAAACAATGCTGCTTGCACCGTTTGTGATACCCTTAGTAAGGATAACAACTGCTGTAAGTGCGATAGATGCAATGAAAATAATCTTGTACATTGTGTTTCGGTCTTTCATTTTATCAGCCCAAGCAGATAAACCTAAACGACCTGCTGCATTAAATACTGCAGATACTGTAGAAATAATACCAACGATACCGGCAAGACCGATACATTTTACAATCATCTTTTCCTGAGAAATAAGTGCAAGACCACAGGTGATGTTAATGTAAAACATTACCCAGATACCGATGTAGTTGGTGATGGGTCTTGTTTTAATAACAGAAAAGATGCCCTGACCTTTTTCTTTCTTCTGGGGTTCGTGCCATCCTTCGGGTTTCTTTAAAAGAAGGTGACCAACAAACATCATTACAAAATATACAGCAGCTAAGATGTAGAACATCTTATAGATACCGCCTTCGCCAAGTCCGTCAAGCATCCACTGCATGATGGGGCTTGCGATTGCCTTCGCTGCCCCAAAACCTGCTACTGCAAGACCGGTAGCAAGACCCTTGCGGTCCTGGAACCAAAGCATAAGAGTCTTAACGGGTGAAAGATAACCGGTACCAAGACCGATACCCATAATCAAACCATAGCTTACGTAAATACCGATTAAGGCAAGAACGTTTCCGGGGTTGTTACCGCCGAACCAAATGAAGAAACCTGTACCTGCCATACCTGCCGCGAAGCAGATGGTAGCGATTAAGGAAGACTTGTGAATGTCTTTTTCTACTACGTTACCAAGGAAGGCAGCTGACATACCTAAGAAGAAGATAGCGAAACTGAATGCCCATTCGGTAGCGCCTTTGCTAAAACCGATGTGATCGGCGATTTCCTGACTGAAGATTGACCAGCAATAAACGGTACCGATACTGCAGTGAAGCAATAATGCAGGAATCGCTGCACGAATCCATTTGTTGGTACGCCACCCGCCGGTTTTCTTTTCTGTGTTACTCATAATTTCATGCGTCCTTTCCGATTTTTTCTTATTGTTTTATGTAAAAATCACGCCATTTTTATATTATCACAAGAAATTCACAATTACAATAAAGCAAGGCGGTTTTTTTATAAAATAAAAACATCGCCTAAGCATAAGTTTAAGCGATGTTTTTGGGGAGATATTTACCTGAACGATACAAAAATTCAGGCAGTGAATGAAGGGGAGATTATAAGCATTTTATTAATTGATTCCAAATCGGGCGATAGTGGTCGCCGATAATACCGAAGTCTTTCTCTTTGTAGGTCCAAACGGTTCTTGCAATTTGGAATTCTTCAAATACGGCGTGAATGTCTTCAAACCAGCGAAGGACGTCTTCGGGATTCGCGCGGTCAATCATACCGTATTCACCGCAATAGAGGGGGACGTTGTATTTTTCGGCAACTTCAATTGCATCCACAAAGAACTTGCGAAAGAACTCCTTCCCTGTTGTACCTGCTGAAATATGCTTAATGGGATAAGCAAAAGCAGGATCGATTAAGCGCTCGGTTTCTTGCACATAATGGCCGATGGTATCGGGATAACTGATGCGGTAATCTTCCGGCATATTTTCAATCCAGTAGGCACCCTGATGTGTAAAAATCAAGGGCTCGTAGCAGTGGAAGGTATAGGCAATGCGCTCGTCATAAGGTGCGCCTAATTCTTTGACCGATACAACACTGTTGTTTCTGGTGCCGCCAACGATGATCCAGGAGTCCGGAGTGATTTCGCGGATTGCTTGAATTGCGCGACGTGCAATGGCATTCCACTTATCCGCTACGGAAGGGTCAACTACTTCGTTTAATAATTCCAGCGCAACTCTGTCCGGCTCGTTGCCGTAACGTGTGGCGAGTTCTTTCCAAAGGTTGATAAAACGTTCCTGCAATGCTTCATTATCAAAGAATCCGTTGGAATATGCCGCATCATCAAATACATAACCGGCAGTTTTGTGAAGGTCTAATACCACGTTAAAACCGTGCTTTAAACACCAGTCGATGCCTTTGCGGATGTAGGTGTGACCATCTTCTATAAGCGTGCCGTTCTCATCTTCAATTAATTCAAAGTCCACAGGAATGCGAATGTGGTCGATGCCCATATTTTTAATGGCGATAATATCGTCTTCCGTAATAAAAGTATCCAGGTGCTCTTTTTCAAGGCTTCCCTGTGAGAGCCAGCCACCTAAATTTATGCCTCTGTAAAAACCTTCAAATTTGCGCATTTTGATCACCTTATTATTCCACTAATTCAATGCGTACGTTGTCAATATAGATTTCAGCAGTAGAGCCATTGTTACCCATATTGAATTCCAAACGTCCGTTGTTGTCATCTTTGTAAAGACTTGTAAATTCGTAAGTAAAAGTCTGAGGTTCGGTTGTCACCGTAAAAGTAGTATCTTCAAAGTAGCGAATCCATCCTGCGGTAGGTGCGGATACGCATACAATCATATCGCGTTCTTCAGCAGCCCAGGCGTCAAAGGTCAAACGGTAGGTTTTACCTTTTAAAATAGGAATTGCGGGCTGTACAATCTGTACGGAATAGTCAACGGTACCTTCCGCTACGGTTGAGATGGTTAATACGCCGTCGTTCAGGGCAGCAGAGCCGTCACCGCCTTCAAATAAAAGGAAGTACCAGTTTTCTTCGTCCAAAAGATCTTCGTTATCAGAGAAGTCACCGTTGTAAATGTAGTTGCCGTCTTCTAAAGGCTCACGGAATAATTTCTCGGGTTTGGTTACGTTTGTGTCATAAAAGTCTTTCTGATATACACGTACATAATCGATTTCAAATTCTGCGTTTTCAAAATCAGTTGTTTCATCGGGATTGCCGGGCCAGTTGCCGCCTACAGCCAAGTTCATCTGTACGAAGAAGGTCTGGTCAAAAGGCGCGGGGTAAGGCTTCTCGTCTTCATCAGGGTAAGCTGTGAACCAGTCGTTTGCGGTGTGATATAAGTTGCCGTCGATGTACCAGCGCATTTCGCCGGGTTCCCATTCGACACTGTACTCATGGAAGTCATCTGCAAAAGTGCCTTCTTCCAAAGTATAGATACCCTGCTGTTCTGCGTGAGGCTCGCCGTAATGTACGGTGCCGTATGCGATTTCGGTCTGGTCGCCGAGCACTTCCATAATGTCGATTTCACCGCATTTGGGCCACTGTCCGTAGTAGCTTTCGTCGGTGGGCATCATCCAAAGTGCAGGCCATAAACCCTGACCTTCGGGAACTTTGGCACTGATTACCACTTTGCCGTACATGAAATCTTTCTTGTTCTGAGAAGTGATTTTTCCGGAAGTGTAGTAAGGGTTACCGTTTTCATCGGTGGTTTCCAATGCCTTGATTACTACGTGACCGTCACGGATGAAAACATTGTCGGTAGAAGTTGTATATTCCTGCAATTCATTGTTGGTCCAGCCGGGCTCATGGGGTTCATAGTTCCAGATGTCCATATTTAATTCGTTGCCGTTGAATTCGTCATTCCAGAGAAGAGAATAGCCTTCTAACTGGGGGACGTCTTCCTGGGCGAACTGGTTGGCCTGGGGTTCTTCGCCACAGCCGAACAGTGAAATTGTCATTGTTAACATTGCTGCAATTGAAATTGCGGTTTTAAAATTCTTTTTCATAAGTCTGCTCCTTTCGGGATTTGTGTTTCTGATACTAAAATAGCATTATAAAAGTCTAAATTATATAAAAATAATTACAATTTTATAAGGATTATGATATAATGTGAAATGTAGTAAATAATAAAAATGTATTTATGAAAGTGAAATGTTGAATTGTTGAAATAATGAATTGCGAATTACAGTCAGATTGTAAAATGTAAATAAGGGAAGAATATGAAAAAAGAATTTGTATACAAAGAATTTTTAAGAAAAGAAGAGAATATTCTGCGTGCACCGTACAACCCGGAACTTGAATTTTATTCCGTTATTAAGTCCGGGGACGTGAAGAAGACAGAGGAATTGTGTAAGGATACTTTTACGGATAAGAAAGGTCTTGGCGTTTTGTCCAAGAATAATATGCAGAATTTGAAGTATCATTTCGTTATTACAATTGCGCTGATTGCGAGATACTGTATTGATGGAGGAATGGACGTGTCCACGTCTTATGCGCTGAGTGACTTTTATATTCAGAAGGCGGACGAGAGCAATTCGCCGGAGGCCTTAAATGTGTTGCATCGTGAGGCGGCTATGGATTATGCGGGGCGTATGAAGAAACTTCGCAAGGATAAAATCTGCTCCATTCATGTGGTACGTTGCATTGATTATATGCATGATAACCTGCATTCCAGAATTACAGTGGAAGAACTGGCGGAGCTGGTGGACTTGAATCCGTCGTATTTGTGCCGTCTTTTTAAAAAAGAAACAGGCGTGTCTGTCAGCGAATATATCCAGCAGTTAAAAATTGATGCTGCGAAGAATATGCTTCTGTATTCTGATTTCACGCCGGCGAGAATATCTTCTATTCTGGCGTTTCCCGACCAAAGCTATTTTACACAGGTATTTAAGAAATATACCGGACTGACGCCACGGAAATTTCAGTCCGTGCACTTGCGTGAAATATCCTTGAATTAAAAAATATCCTTCGGGACATTCTAAAAGTAAAGTATGTAACGGAGGAATTTTTTATGTTCTTTTTTTATGATCCTACGTGGTGGCTGATTATTGTGGGAATGCTTCTTTGTCTGGCAGCGTCCGGCAATGTCAGCGCCACTTACAGAAAATACAGTAAAATTGAAAATGCCCGCGGAATGACTGCGTCAGAGGTGGCGGAGCGCATCTTGAAGGGCGCAGGGATTTCGGATGTGCGGATTGAAAGGATTGAAGGGGAATTGACGGACCACTACGATCCAAAGAATAAGGTGGTGCGTTTGTCGGAGGGCGTGTATTATTCTACGTCGGTGGCCGCAATCGGAGTGGCGGCCCACGAATGCGGGCACGTATTACAACATTATAACGGCTATCTGCCCATTCGTGTGCGCAATGCCATCGTGCCGGTGGTAAATTTTGGCTCAAATCTGTCGTGGCCCTTGATTTTACTGGGTGTTTTGTTTGGATTGACTAGATTGGTCGATGTCGGAATTATACTTTTTACACTGGTTTTATTGTTTCAGATTGTGACTTTGCCGGTGGAATTTAACGCTTCCAAGCGGGCGATTGGAGTAATCCGTGATACAGGGATTCTGTACGGTGATGAAATTACGGGGGCAAAGAAAGTATTAAATGCAGCCGCCTTAACTTATGTGGCAGGAGTGATTGCTACGGCGTTACAGGTACTTCGTTTATTTCTTCTGTTTGGAAGGAGACGTCGAAACTAAAAGAATGAATAAAAATATCGAAAAAACAGGCAGGGTATGATATACTTGATAGGAGCATCTTAAAAACAATAGGAAGTGAACCATATGAAGAAACCTTGGTTGGAAACTTTGTTTACCTGTATTAAGTTAATATGTGCAGCTTTGCTGGCTATGGCCATTGCCTATTTATTGGATTTGGAGTTTGTGGCTTCGGCAGGCGTTATATCTTTGTTGACGATTATGCCTACAAAGAAAGAGACGTTAAAGACTGCCGGCATCCGCTTTCTGGCGTTTGGCGTTGCGCTGATTCTGGCTTTTGTTTGCTTTGGTTTGCTTGGTTTTAACATTAAGGCATTTGCGCTGTTTTTGGTAATTTATATTCCTGTATGTCAGTTGTGCAGGTGGAGTTATGCCCTTACCATATGTTCGGTAGTAGCGTCGCATTTTATTATTTTGGGAGATATGAGTTTTAACCATGTAATGAATGAAATTTTGATTTTCACCATCGGTGTCGGTATGGGCGTGGTTGCAAACTTGCATTTACGCAAAGACGTGGACTACATTGAGCAGTTAAAAGATGAGACCGATGCGGAAATGAAGAGTATTCTTGCGGGAATGGCAGAGCATATTCTGGATGCGGAAAATACAGACTATAACGGTGAACTGCTTCACCAGTTGCGTAAGTCAATTCGTAATGCCAAGAACGTGGCGGACCGGAATTATAATAACCAGTTCGGAACTACGGACATTTATGATATTGAGTACATACGAATGCGTGACAAACAATGTATGGTCATCCATGAAATGTACAAAATCGTGCGTCACATTGATACGACGCCCAGCACGGCCCATTTGATTTCGGACTTTCTAAAATATATGTCAGAGACGTATCATAAGGATAATGACGGCAAACTTACGCTGGAGAAGTTTAAGGAAATGGATTTGGAGATGAAGTCCAAGCCCTTGCCGGTTGCCCGTAAGGAATTCGAAGATCGCGCCATGTTATTCAGTTTGATGCGTAAAATCGAAGAGTTTGTACTTCTGAAAATTGAGTTTTCGGAGAAGTTTTCGGAGGCCGGGAAGCAGAAGTGATTTATTGAATCTGCAGGTATAATGAAATAGAACGTTCAAAGCAGATTATAGTTTGCAAGCAAAGAAAAATATGATATTATTTTTATAGTTGAAAAAGGGGAAGTAAAATCCCCTTTTTTTTCGGGGTAAAATATAAGAAGGGTAAGGGTACAGATGGATTTTTTAGTTAAGTTTACAGGTTCCGTGAATGATTTTATGTATACGTACATATTGATTATTCTGTTGATTGGTATTGGGGTATTTTATACCATGGGAACGAAGTTCGTGCAGTTTCGTCTGTTAAAAGACGGATTCAAGGCGATGTTGGAGAAAGGTTCCACGGATGAGAACGGCAAGAAGAAGGTTTCTTCTTTCCAGGCTTTGATGATTTCTACCGCATCAAGAGTCGGTACCGGAAATATTGCGGGTATTGCAACTGCGATTGCAACAGGTGGTCCGGGGGCAGTATTCTGGATGTGGCTGATGGCGATTATCGGCGGTGCATCTGCTTTTGCAGAAAGTACATTGGCACAGGTATATAAGGTAAAGGATAAAAACGGTTCTTTCCGTGGCGGTCCTTCTTATTATATGGAGAAGGCACTTGGAATGCGTTGGATGGGCGTGTTGTTCTCGATTCTTCTGATTATCTGTTTTGCATACGGATTTAACGGCTTACAGTCTTATAATATGTCGTCTGCGTTGCAGTATTATTTCCAGGATTATGCGGATACCGATGTGCCAATGATTGTATCCATTGTTCTTGGCCTGGTGTTAGCTGCCGTAACCGCTTGGGTTATTTGGGGTGGTGCGCACCGAATCGGTTTCGTATCTTCCGTAATGGTGCCTGTGATGGCGTCCATTTATATTTTGATGAGTGTTGTGGTTACCATTATAAATATTAAGGAACTTCCTGAAATTTTTAGAATGATTTTTGAGAGTGCTTTTAATTTCCGTGCTATGGCAGGCGGTTTTGCCGGAAGTGCTATTGTAATTGGTATCAAGAGAGGTTTGTTCTCCAATGAAGCAGGTATGGGTAGTGCGCCCAACGCATCTGCATCAGCGGATGTTTCACACCCGGTTCAGCAGGGGCTTGTACAGGTTATTTCCGTATTTATTGATACACTGCTTATTTGTACCAGTACTGCAATGTTATTATTCTGTTCCGGTGTGGAAGGTCAGAGTGGCGTGCTTGACGGTATTCCGTTTGTGCAGGCTGCAATCAGTGCGAATGTAGGTGAGTGGGGCATTCATTTTATCACGGTATCTATCTTTGCATTTGCGTTCAGTAGTTTGATTGGTAATTACTTCTATGCAGAATCGAATATTCTTTTTATTAAGGATAGTAAGCTTTTATTGAACTTATTCCGTGTGACCTGCTTGATAGCAGTTTTCTTAGGGGCGTTGGCAGACTTTGATTTGGCCTGGAACGTAGCGGATATTACCATGGGACTTATGGCGATTGTAAATATCGTGGCAATCTTCCTTTTAAGTAAGACAGTATTTAAGACCCTAAAAGATTATGAAACCCAGAAGAAAGAGGGCAAAAACCCGGTATTCTGCGAAGAAAACATCGGTCTGACAAATACGGTTTGGACTAAGGAAGAATCAATTAAGAGGATGTAAAGTGTTGGATTCAAATAAACATATAGAAGTTGATATGTGATTTGAAAGAATATGTATATAAAATAACCCGTAGGTATTGAAAACCTACGGGTTTATTATTTGTTGAGATTAATCTGTAAAGTTATCGAAGTAGCCCTGGATGTGGATTACGGGTGTGCCCTTGTCACCGGAACCACTGGTCAAGTCACAGAGTGAACCGATTAAGTCAGTCAACTGTCTCGGTGTTGTACCCTGAGAAGCCATGTTGCCAACAAGGTTTGAATCCTTTTCTTTAATACTCTTGGCAATTGCTTCTTTTAATTCAGCACCGCTTAAGTTCTTAAAGTCGTTATCAGCAAGATATTTTAACTTTAATTCGTTGGGAGTACCAACCAAGCCTTTGGTGAAAGCGGGAGATACAACGGGGTCTGCAAGTTCCCAAATCTTACCCTGGGGATCCTTGAATGCGCCGTCGCCGTAAACCATTACTTCTACGTGCTTTCCGGTCTTTTCAAGCAACTGTGCCTGAATGTCTTCTACTAAGTCCTGGCAGTCTCTGGGGAACAACTTAATTGTGTCCTCTGTAGACTTGTTAGAACCTAACAAACCATACTTTGCATTATAGCCGCTACCGTTGATGGGAGCAGTCATAATATCGTCCATACCGCAAACAACTTTTGCGCCGCCTTCCTTTAAGAGACGTTTGGTTCTTACTCTTGTGTGGATGTCACAGTTGATTACGCAGTCTGTGTAGTTAAGAATCGTCTTTGCATTGTTTGCAAAAATGATTTCAACTTCTGCGCCTGCTTCGGTAATAATATCTGAATAGTACTGAACATAGTCAACGCCGGTAAATTCATGCTTGTTTTCACCAAAGAGTTCACGATACTTCTCTAAAGTTAAAACATCGCTGTAAGGATTAATACCTGCTTCGTCTAACTGATCATAGGTTAAAAGCGCGTTTCCTACTTCATCGCTGGGATAGCTTAACATAAGAACGACTCTCTTAGCGCCCATTGCCATACCTTTTAAGCAGATGGCAAAACGGTTACGTGATAAAATCGGGAAAATAATACCGATGGTACCACCGCCTAATTTAGCCTTAACATCATCTGCGATGTTCTGTACAGACACGTAGTTACCCTGAGAACGCGCTACGATAGACTCTGTAAGAGCTACGACGTCGCGGTCGCGAAATGCGTAGCCTTCGCTTTCTGCTGCTTCGATTACGCTGTTAACGGTGATGTCAACCAAGTTATCGCCTTCGCGGATAATCGGACAACGAATGCCTCGTGATACAGTTCCAACTTTTCTTTCCATGTTGTGCACCTTCTTATTTTTAGATTTGTGGGAATTAGGAAGTTTAATAAGCTTCCCTAAAAAACCCACGTCATATTATATAACTATCTTTTCTATGTTGCAAGAAAAATATAATTCCTATTTAAGATATTTTTAAAAAAAAGCAACTATTCAGAGCCAACATTCGCAAAATCGTGCCTTCAGCACTTTACTTTTGCTTATGTGATGGCTTTGCCAAATGAATTTATGAAAACAATCCTTTGTAAGTAAACTTACACGGATTATGTTTCATAAATTCGCATGGCTCTGAATAGTTTTACAGATTAAAATATTTTTCAAATTCCGCAGGATGGGGAATTTTAGCCATTTCTGCGACTTCCTTACGCTTATTTGCAATGAAGTTTTTGATTAAATGCTCAGGGAATACGCCGCCTGCGGTCAAATAATCGTGATCTGCTTCCAATGCATCCAAAGCATCGCCCAAGTTGGTGGGAAGTGAAGATAATTTCGCCTTTTCTTCATCAGAAAGAGAGTAAAGGTTCATATCATAAGGTCCCCAGCCGTTTGCGTGAGGGTCGATTTTATTCTTAATACCGTCAAGACCTGCCATAAGGATTGCCGCATAGCAAAGGTAAGGATTACAGGTTGCATCGGGGTTACGAAGTTCGAATCTTCTTAATGCAGGTGTCTTTGCGTAAGCAGGGATACGGATTACCGCACTTCTGTTAGAGGTTGCATAACCTACGGTAACGGGAGCCTCAAATCCGGGAACCAATCTCTTAAAGGAGTTGGTAGAGGGATTGGTTAATGCACAGAGGGAAGAAATATGCTTTAAAAGTCCACCCATAAAATAGTGTGCGGTTTCGCTTAAGTGAGAGTAGCCGTTATCGTCAGAGAATACGGGCTGTCCGTCTTTTAAAAGAAGCATATGCACGTGCATACCGTTGCCGGCTTCATTGTATACGGGCTTGGGCATAAAAGTTGCGGTCTTGCCGTATTTCAACGCAGTATTATGAATGATGTACTTAATCATCATGGTTGCGTCTGCCATCTTGGACATCTGGCCTAACATAGGCTCGATTTCAAACTGTCCCGCAGCACCAACTTCGGGATGATGATATTTGATGGGAATGCCTGCCTTCTCCATTTCAAGAACCATTTCGGAGCGGCACTCGTAAGAAGTATCAAGGGGTTTTGCTACGTGATAAGCCTTCTGGTGCGGTACAATCACGCCCTGTCCCTGATTGTCGCTGTTCCAGTAAGCCTGTTCAGCATCAATGTTCATGCTGATAGAGTCGGGACGTACTGACCAGTCTACGCTGTCAAATAAGTGGAATTCGAATTCCGGTAAAATAAGCATGGTGTCAGCAATGCCTGTGTCTTTCATATATTGTTCAGCGGCCAGAACGATGTTTCTGGGATACTGATCCAAAGGTCGGTTGTTGGGGTAATCAATAATCATCGCATTACCGGTAATGGATAATGTAGGAATTCCGCAGAACGGGTCTACCACTGCAGTATCCAAATCGGGAATGAATACCATATCACTTTTTTCAACTACGGCATAACCATAGTTGGAAGCATCGAAACCGATACCGTCTTTGATTGTTTCTTCCGTAAAATTAGATGCAGGAATGGTTACGTGGCGGAACTGTCCGTTAATATCAACGATTTTGAAATCCACCATCTGAATATCATTTTCCTGAATCATTTCCATTAAATCCTTCGCACTTCTAGCCATCTTTGTTTTCCTCCAAGAGTAAAATTTGTTATCTGCCTTCTGCAAATAACTACAAAAATATAATAATAAAAATATCAAAAATTATCAATAAAATAGTTGCTATCCAATGTAAAAAAATCTGTAGGGGAGAAAACGTATTAATTGTTTACGTTTTGGTATTGACTTTTATAATAACAAGTGATATAACTGTATCAACAAGAATGATACAGTTAGTACAGAAAGAAAAGTAATTGGCCAAGACAGGAATACAACTTATTTGAAAGGAGGAGTTACGTGATTGTTTTAGATTTAAAAAGCAATAAACCAATCTACGAACAAATTGTAGAGCAGATGAAATTTCATGTATTAAAAGGACATTTAAAACCGGGCGATGCCATTCCGTCCGTGCGTAAACTGGCATTGGATATTGCCATTACACCGGGAACGGTGGCGAAGGCTTATCAGGAGCTGGAGCGTCAGCATATTATTGAAACCATTCGCGGGAAAGGCACTTTTATCGCAGGAAATATTGAGTTAAAGCCGGATGATACACGAATGGAAGAGAGCAAGAAAATGATGCGTTCGGTTATCCTTGAATTAAAGGTAATGGGACTTTCGGAAACGGAAGTGACCGATATGGTCAAAGAATTGTATAAGGAGATGAGTGTATGTTAGAAATCAAAGAAGTATATAAAAGTTATGAGAAAACAGAAGTATTGCACGGAATTTCCTTGGAAGTAAAACCCGGGGAAATCCACGGATTAATCGGTGAAAACAGTGTCGGTAAAACTACGTTGATTAAGTGTGCAACAGGCGTATACAAGGCCGATAAAGGTGAGATTTTAATCGACGGCGAAGCAATTTATGATAACCCGAAAGCAAAAGTACAAATCGGTTACGTGGCAGATCACAATGAATACATACGTTTTTACAATGCCATCAGAATGGTGAAAATGTACCAGCGCTTTTATCCGGAATTTGATGTGGAGAAATTCAATTATTTAAACGACATTTTTGAAATCCCTTTGGAGAAGAGCATCAGTTCCCTTTCAAAGGGGCAGAAAATGCGTCTTGCAATTATGTTGGAAATTGCCAAGAAACCGAAGTACTTAATTCTGGATGAGCCTACATCGGGCCTGGATCCGGTGGCCAAAGAAGCCTTTTATAAAGTGCTTATCAAAGAAGCGGAAGAGAATGAAATCGGTGTTTTAATCAGTTCCCACAATTTGATGGGCCTTGAGAAAATCTGTGATTCCGTAACTATGATTCATCAGGGCAAGGTAGAGCGTCAGATGTCTATGGACAGCATGAAGGATGTACTGACCAAGTTAAATGTGGTATTTGAAGGCGGTGCGGGCCCTGCGTTGTACAACCGCAAGGATTTACTGCGTGTCAGCAACATAGGAAGCATTTATACGCTGATTATCAAAGATTACAACGAAGATAAGGCGGAAGAGTTAAAAGCCTTAGGCGCAAGCTTTATTGAGCCGGTAGCATTAAGTCTGGAAGAGTTGTTTGTTACTCTGGAAGAAAACAGAAAAGAGTAGGAGGCGCCTATGAAGGATATTATGACTTTAATCAGGAACCGTAAGGAGTTTTATCTTACGGTACTGGTATTAACTTTATTGTTGACCATTGTGGGGGCATTTTATAATTTATCCGTAGAAAGAAATGCGATGGGGGTAATGCCCGATGCAGCAATTAAAATAGCGATGGAAGAACAGGTGGAAATGATACTAGCGGAAAATCCGGATGTATTTCAAAGCGGTATGAATTCCGAAGGTCTGATGAACGGTTTTATGAATAATTGGACATATATGGGATTTGTGGGACTTAACTTTGTTATTTTGGTTGTGATGATTTTCAGTTACTTTAATATGAGTGATAAAGGAACCAAAGAATTCCTGGAAATCCTGCCTGTGAAAAGGGTTGCGCTGGAGCTATATAACTATGTGGCATTGGTGGGAATTCTTGTGTTAAACATTATCGTGGCAACCGTTATTCACCTGCTGTATATGGGGAATGTGAACCGACAGATTGTAGATTTGGCAGAGCGCTTTCCACAATTGTTAGGTAATGTCGTGCCTGCAAATCTGGTAGCGGTTAATGCTACTTCGTTATTGTATCAGTTTGGCATGCTGGCGCTTTTCCTGCTTACAATGACAACCTTTTGGTTTGTATGTTCTGTCTTATTTAAGAAATGGGCGGTAGGACTTACAATAGGTGTGCTTTTATGGTATTTCATCAAAGATTGGGTGTATGGTGTTCGTGCAATTATTCATGGGCTGGAATCTAACGTTGAGATAAATGAATTATACCGTAGGATAGCAGCACCTTTTGATGCAAAGATGTATTTCAGCAAATTTGTATGGGACGGTGCGAAATGCAGTAATCCGATTACCGTTTATGTTGCGATTGTGTTGATTGTAATGTTATTTGCATCGCTTGGTATTATGATTGCGCATGCATATGCGCGGAAGTTGCCCGGCGGAAAGTTATTCTACGTAAATGCTTTAAATATTGCATTTTTATTGATTGGCGGTATTTGGTTATATTTATCAAGCGCCGGTTACTGGGGTTGGGCCGGAAGCGGACCGGTGAAAGCAGCGTTTATTACCGTAATCGGCGAAGTGATTGCCGTTTTCCTTTTATATCATAAAAAAGAGAAGACGTATAAACTTGCGGTAAAAGAAAAGAGAACGGTTGAAAATCCCGTGCTTGCCCAGAGTTTAAAAAGTTATTTGATTGCCACCGGCATCATTACTTTAGTGGCGGAGGCTATAGATATCGAAACGAATCTGGAATGGCTTCAATATGCGGTTTCGGAGTGGATTCAGTACAATGACGATGCGCTTTGGATTTTAAATGAATTTAGAATGGAATGGCGCTATCAGTTTGCGATGTTTATTATCGCAGGATTTATCATTTTCAAATGTATCCAATTCGCAATGGAGAATACGAAAGCATCAAGAGAATTCTAT
>JAGAQZ010000087.1 GCA_017622505.1 Lachnospiraceae bacterium | reverse complement strand
TTTGCTTACGGCGCTTACTTTGCAGGCAAAGAAGAAGGGCTTAAAATATGTCAACGGCTTACCGATGCTGGTGGCCCAGGCGTATTTCGCACAACGTTATTTTTATAATGAGGAGCCTAAAGTAAAGCCCGGTGATGAAGTTCTGCTAAAACAGGTCATTGCGGATATCGAAGCGCAGGTGCGCAACATTGTACTAATCGGTATGCCGGGAAGCGGTAAGTCTACCGTAGGTAAGGCTTTGGCGGAGAAACTCGGCAGAACCTTTGTGGATACCGACGAAGAATTTGCCAAGAAAGAGGGTATGCTTGCCGGTGCATATATCGAGCAGTTTGGCGAGGTGGCATTCCGCGATGCGGAGAGCCGTGTGGTAAAAGAATTTGCCAAGGAAAAGAGCCTTGTAATTGCTACCGGTGGCGGAAGTATTTTACGTGAAGAAAATAGGGATGCAATGATGCAGAACAGCTTGATTGTATATCTCGATAGAGAGTTATGTAAACTTGCGACCGATGGCCGGCCTTTGTCCGGAAATATGGATAAAATGCAGAAGTTGTATGAAATAAGATATCCGATTTATGTAAACTTGGCGGACGTGCATTTGAAGGTAGAAGAAGATAATATAGAAGGATTAGCAGATGCAATTATAAAGTCGTTTTAGTAGAGATGTTTGTATTATGTAAACTATAGATTGCGCTTTAAATGATGGAGAAATTATTATAACTTTGTATAGGAGAGTATTATGAAGATTTTAGTCATCAACGGCCCAAACTTAAATATGCTGGGCATTCGTGAAAAGAATATATACGGAACACAGGATTATAAAGCTTTGGTGGAATTTTGTGAAAAGGTGGGCGCAGACAACGGCGTGGAGATTACCTGCTTCCAGTCCAATCACGAAGGAAGTATTGTAGATAAAATACAGGAAGCTTACGGCATTTATGATGGTATCATAATCAATCCTGCAGCCTATACACATACCAGTGTAGCAATTCTTGATGCAATCAAAGCGGTGTCAATACCTACGGTGGAGGTTCATTTGTCCAATGTGGATGAAAGGGAAGAATTCCGCAAGATTTCTTATGTAAGAAGTGCTTGCGTGGCAACCTTCTACGGTTATGGTTTTGACGGATACCGTATGGCGATTGAGGAATTAGTAAAGAAATAGACAGTATGTGAAAAGGCGTATTTTATAATACGTCTTTTTTATTTCAGGGGAAGATTGTTATAGATTTTATGATAATATCCGTAGGAAAAAAAGAAGAATTTTGTTAATATAAAAACAGAGTTGAATTTGCCTTTGTGGGAATGAGAAGGGCGAGTACATATATATCAGATTAAAAGGAAAGGGCGAAACTATGGCAGATATCAAAAGTGATGGTTCGGAAGTGTTGCATTATGACAATCCGGAATTCCCTGTTTTTATCAGAAGAAACGTAATACCGCCGAAGGCGCATTTTTCGGATATTTCCTTGCATTGGCACGAGGATTTGGAGTTTATCTATGTGCTTTCGGGTGATATCGGATACTGGATAGACGGGGAGCATATCGTGATGAAGGCCGGCGAAGGAATCTTTGTAAATGCAAAACATATGCATCTGATTTGCAATGCCGATTTGGGTTGTACGCTTTTGTGCGTGATTTTTCCGCCGACCATTCTATGTTCTACAGAGTTCATGGCATCTAAAATGGTGAATCCCATACTGAATGCCAAGGAATTGTCTTACATTTTGTTAAATGAGCAGGTGCCCTGGCAGCGTTTGGTGCTTGCAGGTGTCAAGGACGTATACGATTGTTCATTGCAGGAAAACGGTGAAGCAGATATTTTATCGGCAGTCTATCGTTTGTGGGGAGGATTATACAGAAATGTTGCCGTAAAAGCAGAAGAACCCCATAAGGATGAAAATCTGATTTTAATCAAAAAGATGCTTGATTATTTATATAAGAATTATGATAAAAAGATAACCTTAAATGATATCTGTGTAAATGCGGGCATCGGCAAGAACAAGTGCACGGAGTTGTTTCGAAGATACACCAATATGTCGCCTATGGAGTATTTGCGACATTACCGTGTGGAGAAGGGCGTGCAACTGTTAAAAGATACGGACCTGTCCGTGACGGAGATTGCCTATGAGGTAGGAATGTCCGGCGCAAGTTATTTTGCGGAATCATTGCGTATGTGCAGGGGATGTACACCGACGCAGATACGTAAGGGGACAGAATAGCGAAATATTTTATCTGATAATCATTTTATGAGTTTTATGAAGTCTTAAGTTATGTCAGAAAGGAGACGCAGACGTATGAATATACGTAAAAGCATAACTGCATATTTTTATGTTTATAAAATTCGTATCCAGAAGAGTCTGGCATACCACTATGATGTGTACGGTAATATTCTGATGCAGTGCATTATTATGTTTGCGGCTGCCTTCTTTTGGCGGGCATTGTATGCCGGAGAAACAGTGGTGCAAGGTGTTGCGGCAGAACAGATGTATATCTATACCGTAGTGTCCACGGCGATGTCAGTATTTTTTATGAATGACGTGGAACAAAGGGTTATGCGTAGCGTGGAGAAGGGTACTATCGCAGTAGAAATGTTAAAACCCATTAATCTTTACGGGATTTTCTTCTTTGAAGATTTAGGTAAACTGACGGCACTTTGCTTTCAAAATTTGCTGCCCATTGTGTTAATCGGAAGCATTTTTATTGCGGTGCCGAAACCTGCAAATATGACGGCGTTTCTTTTGTTTGTTTTAAGCCTTGTGATGGCATATTTGATTCATTGGTTGCTGGCGGCATGCTTTTCCATGTGGGCATTTGTAACAATCAATATGAACCCGCTTTTACAGGTAAAAAAGCATTTGATCAGACTTTTATCAGGAAGTATTATCCCCTTGTGGTTCTTCCCTGACTGGCTGGCATCGATTTTAAATTGCCTGCCCTTTGTGTACATTTATCAGTTGCCGTTGGATATTTATATCGGCAAGGAAGGAATGAGTAATATTCTGCCAAGGCTTGGAATTCAGGCGGTCTGGGTAGTGGCTTTGTTTGTATTATTTATGATTTTGCAGAAGAATGCCCTGAAGAAAGTAATGGTACAGGGTGGTTAACATAACACAAAAATAATGTAAGAAAGTTATACAGTGCATGACAGGTCAAGTCAGGTTCTGTAATGATAGAGAAAGGAAGTTAAATGTTATCAGGTATCAGACATTATACAAGCGTAACATTAGCATATTTGAAGTTAAGCATTTTAACGGTATTTGAGTATCCGGCGAATATGATCGGATGGCTGATTTCAAACCCGCTACAGTTCATTGTAGGCTTTGCCACCATTCAATTTGTGGTCAAAGAATTCGGTGACATTGCAGGGTGGAATTACGGGCAGTTGGCTTTTCTTTACGGATTGGCGATTATATCCCACGCATTGTCTATGATTTTCTTTGTGCAGGGCTGGTTTATGGGATATTCCGTGATTGAGGGGGATTTTGACCGATATCTGCTTCGGCCGATGAGTGTGTTGTATCAGTTTTGTTTTACGCAATTTAACTTAATCGGCATTACGGATTTGATACCGGGACTGTGTGTGTTCATTTACGGATGTATACAGGTTGGCTTTGTTTTTAATCTGCGGAATATATTGGCGTTAGTTGCCATTCTTGTGGGAGCAACTTTTATCAGAGGCGGTGTGTATATCGCTATTGGAAGCAGTAGTTTCTGGAGTAAAAGTATTGTGGATTTTGGCGGATATACCCAGGAACTTTTTGATAAAACAACAATGTACCCCTTGTCAATGTATCCGGAGAGTGTGCAGTTCATATTGACGTTCATTATCCCCATTGGCTGGGTGAGTTTTTATCCGGCAGCAGAACTTATGGGAATTTCGACGGATGCGTTTATGCCCGGTGCGGCACCGCTTATCTCTTTAGGGGCAGGGGCTTTGGTCTTTGCCGTGGCTTCGGTGGTATTTTATGCCGGGTTAAAGAAATACGAGAGTGCAGGAAATTAAATTGCTTGTAAGAATGTTGCAGAGAAATAATTGCAACGGAAGAAGTGACTTTAAACAACGTTAATGTAAAGATATACGGAGAAAAAATATGGCAGTGATAGAAGTGAAAAATCTGACAAAAGACTATAAAGTAAATAAAAAAGGCAAAGGCCTGGGTGGTGCAATCAAGAATTTATTTGTACGCGAGAAAACCATTGTGCATGCGGTAAAAGACTTAAGTTTTACCATCGAAAAAGGTGAAATTGTAGCTTTTATAGGCCCCAACGGTGCCGGTAAATCAACCACGGTTAAAATGATGTCCGGCATTTTAAATCCTACAAGCGGACAGGTTCTGGTAAACGGCAAGGATGTGGCGAAGAAACGTAAGGAAGTGGTAATGGACCTGGGCGTTGTTTTTGGTCAGCGTACCCAGTTGAATTGGGATTTGCGTCTCGGGGAAAGTTTTGAATTGATGAAACGCATTTATCAAATACCCGATGAACGTTACAAAGAGAATTTAAAAGTAATGGACGATATTTTGGGAATCAATGAAATCATTGATATTCCCGTGCGTCAGCTGTCATTGGGACAGCGTATGCGAGGGGATTTGGTGGCTGCCATGTTGCATTCACCTTCGGTGTTGTTCCTGGACGAACCTACGATTGGTCTTGATGTGGACGGCAAATATGCTATCCGCAAATTCATCAAGGAAATCAATAGGGTAAAAGGGACTACGGTTATTTTAACCACCCATGATTTAGGTGATATTCAGGAATTGTGTGAGCGCTTAATTATCATTAATAACGGAGAACTGATGGAGGACGGACCTTTACAGGAGGTGACTGAGCGAATTGCACCTTTTAAAACTTTGGTGGTGGAATTTTATGATGGAGAGGCAGGCGTGCACCCCAAAGCAGAGCTTTTTTATCATGAAGGAAACATTGCGAAATACCGGTTTCGTAAAGCCGACATTACGGCGGCGCAACTCATAGAAGAGATTTCTTCAGCAAAGGAAATTAAGGATGTTTCCATTGAGGAAGCAAGCATCGATGACATTATTCGAATTGCCTATCATGGGAGCAATGAGAAAATATAAAGACAAAATGAATATTTTGTGATAGAATGGACGCGTGGTTGGAAAAATTCCGGCTACGCGTTGTTTTATTATGTTACAAGTAAGAGATGGTAGTGAATGAATTTTAGTCCGGGATTTTACTTTTAAGAGGTAGAAACGGACAAGTAAGAAACGGGGTTTACAATGACAAAAGAAACAATGGAAAAAGAAAAGAAGAAACTTACTGAAAAGCAAGTCAATCGTATTCTTATGATTTGCATTGGAGTAATGCTGGTTTGTGTGATAGGAATGTTTATATGTACAATCAAATTATCAAATGAAAACCAGCTATTACAGGAGGAAATACTGCAAATACATAACCAGGCTGAGTTAGAAAAGAAAGAATTAAGCGAAAAGGTAACATTGCTTAGTAATCAGTTAACAGCTTGGATTGAAGAGGAGGAAGCGCAGGCGCAGAAGAAGGTGCCCACGGGACTTCCGGTAAGCGGTAAGGTGATTACCATTGAGTCTGAGCCGATTATTATTGCGACCGAACCTGAAGGTACAGGGCAGGAAGAAACGGATGATGAAGCTGCGGAAAACGGTGGAGAAACAGCGGAAGGTGAGGAAACAGTTGTAGAACAGGAGATTCCTACGGTTGTTTTTGGTGTAAAGAAAGAGACACAGATTGTGGCGGCAGGTGCCGGTGAAGTGAAATCGGTAGAGTCCGGTGCGGATGGTACGTCTGTTATGATTGATCACGGAAACGGTTATGTTTCGGTGTATCTGTTTAAGGGAAATGCCAAGGTCAAAGTGGGAGATGAAGTGTTACGAGGTACCTTATTGTTCGAAGTAACCAGCAACAATGCTAAGTTCTCCTTCCAGATACTTGAAAACGGAAATTATGTAAACCCGATGGATTTGATGGAAATTCATGGATAAAAAAAGCCCCCGCAGGGGCTTTTTTATTTCTTCATTCTTTCAAAAATCAATTCATATCCGTCGCAACCGTAGTTTAAAGAACGGTTTACACGGCTGATGGTAGCAGTGGAAGCACCGGTTTTTTCGGCGATATCCATATAGGTTTTACCGTCGCGAAGCATGGTTGCTACGGCAAGTCTCTGTGAAAGAGAAAGCAATTCGTTTACAGTACATAAATCTTCGAAGAAGTTATAACATTCTTCCTTACTCTGCAGGCAAAGAATCGCGTCAAAAAGCTGGTCAACCGCTTCGGTTTTTAATTTTTTATTCATAGTCGTACACCCCTTTTATTCATAAAAATAGTTTCTTTTCTTTTCACACTTTAAAACTTTCACACTTTACGATAACGATATTTTAACATATTAAAGTGTCACAGTAAAGGGTAAAATATCAGGATTCGTTTCATCATTGTCCCAAGAGGCAAAAAAGTATCAAAAACCATGACATAAATCTGTTATAAATGCACAAAACAGTAATATTGTGTTACCAGCAAGACTTTACAAGTAGTTTTAATTACTATATAATTAAATGGAGTATCTATGCGGTACGATAAAAGGGGCGGAATTACAATGAAAATGAATACCGAAGAAATCTTAAATGAAATAATAGATAAGATGCAGGATATCAAGAAAATCAGAGCCAACGATATCCCGAATATAGACTTGTACATGGACCAGGTAACCACATTCATGGATGAGAAACTTCGAAGTACTGTCCGTAAAGGAGAGGCTGAGGAGAATATCTTAACCAAAACCATGATTAACAATTATGCAAAGAATGATTTGTTACCGCCGCCTGTGAAGAAGAAATATTCCAGGGAACATATGATGGTTCTGATTTTTGTTTATTATTTTAAGAGTTTTTTAACCATCAGCGATATCGAAACACTTTTAAATCCGATTACGGAACAATATTTTGCGGAAGACAGCAAATTGAAGGTGACGGATATTTACGAAGAGATTCTGAAGCAGGGTATGTTGGAAATACCGAAACTGGAAGAGGATTTACGGACAACTTACGAAGTGGCACAACAGACTTTCCCGGAGGAAAGCGATGAAGATGCTGAGTATTTGAGATTATTTGCTTATATATGCTATTTAAGCTATGACGTCTTTGTTAAGAAAATGCTGATTGAGAGACTTTTGGATGAGGTAAGTGAAAGGCGTCAGAATCAGGAAGAGGCGCTTAAGAAAGAAAAGTCTGAACAGCAGAAACGCGAAAAAGAAGAGCAAAAGCGTGAGAAGGAAGAGGCAAAACGCGAAAAAGAAGAGTTAAAGCGTGAGAAGGAAGAGGCAAAACGCGAAAAAGAAGAGTTAAAGCGTGAAAAGAAAAATAAGGCAGTTGAAATATAGTAGAGGGTATTAGGGGTTTTAGAAAGGAGCAACAAACGATTATGAAGAAGGTTATCATTATTGGAGCGGGACCGGCAGGTATTACAGCAGGATACGAGCTTTTAAAGCAGTCCAATGAATATGAAGTGACAATTCTGGAAGAGTCGTCTTATGTAGGAGGTATTTCCAGAACAGAAGTTTATAACGGACATCGTATGGATATCGGCGGACACCGTTTCTTCTCCAAATCGCAGGAGGTAAACGACTGGTGGGAACAGATTATGCCTATGCAGGGTGCGCCCGCGTATGATGATGATAAGTTAAGCAGAGATGTCCCTTTGGAAAAGGGTGGTCCCGATCCTGAGAAGGTTGACCGTGTTATGTTGAATCGTAGTCGTATTTCGCATATTTACTACAAGAGAAAATTCTTTGAGTATCCGGTTCGTATGAATATGGATACTATCAAAAATATGGGCTTTGGAACTACAATGCAGGCCGGCTTCAGTTATCTTGGAAGCATGGTAGCTAAGAAACCGGTAAACAGTTTGGAGAATTTTTATATCAATCAGTTCGGCAGAAAGCTTTATTCTATGTTCTTCGAAGGATATACCGAGAAACTCTGGGGACGCCATCCCAGAGAAATCGACCCTTCCTGGGGCGCACAGAGAACCAAGGGCTTATCTATTACCGAAATTGTAAAAGATGCAACACGTAAGGCTTTTCACAAAGAAACCAAAGATGTAAATACGTCCTTAATCGGTGCCTTTAAATATCCGAAGTTGGGCCCAGGTCAGTTATGGGAATGTGCTGCGGCTGATTTTGAAGCAATGGGCGGTTCCATTCATTACAATTGCCAGGTTATCCGCATTAACACCAACGGTAATCAGGTGGAAAGCGTAACCTGTGCTGTGGATGGTATCACCATTGAAGAAAAGGCAGATATTGTAATTTCATCTATGCCCATTAAAGACTTGATTATCGGTATGAGTAATGTGCCGGGCAATGTAAGTGAAGTGGCACGTAAACTTCCCTATCGTGATTTTGTTACGGTTGGACTTTTGGTGCCGAAGTTACGAATCAGTAATACTACATATATTAGAACACTCGGAAATGTTATTCCCGACACATGGATTTATGTACAGGATCCGGGAATTAAAATGGGGCGTATCCAGATTTTTAATAACTGGTCTCCTTACCTTCTTGAGAATCCGGAGAAAACTGTATGGGTTGGTCTGGAATATTTCTGCAACGAAGGTGACCGTTATTGGAATATGACTGATGATGAGTGGATTGAATTTGCTACCAAAGAATTGGTGCATATGGGTATTTTATCGGAAAGTGTAAAAGTGCTTGATGCACATAAAGTAGCTGTTAAGAAGGCATACCCTGCATATTTTGATACTTATGCACGTTTTGATGAAGTTCGCACCTATTTGGATGGTTTTGAGAACTTGTATTGTGTCGGAAGAAACGGACAGCACAGATACAACAATATGGACCATTCTATGATTACGGCTTTTGAGACCGTTAAAAATATTATAAACGGTGTAAAAGATAAGTCTAACATTTGGAATGTAAATACAGAGCAGGAATATCACGAAGAAAAGACTGGGAAGGAAGAAAATAAACCTGCTGAAGAAGTAAAGACAACAGCAGCGCCTGTTCCGCCGGTGAAAGAAGTGCAAAAGGTAGCAGAAGGAGCCGTAGTTGCAGCGTCTGTAGCAGCAAGTGTGCCTGCACCGCAGCCTGTGAAGAAGGAAGAAGAACTTCAGGCGACTGTCCAGGCAGTACCTGCGCCGCCTGTCAGAAAGCAACTTCGTAGAAATCCGCTTCCGAAAGAGACCGTTGAAGCAACGAATAATCAGGTGGTTGTACCTGTGCCTGTTGTAGAGGAACAGCCTGTATTAAATGCGGTTGTAAACACAGAAATGCCGGTTGCACAGCCGGTCGTAGCTGCGGCAGAACCTGAAGTAGCAGTGGTATCGCAGGAAGCTGAAATTCACGTATCCAGATCAAGAAGTATTTGGGACGATGTAGAGTATGCAGAGGCAACTGCTGCAGTAAAGACAGCGCCTATCCGTTTTAAGTCTGTAGAGGAAGCGCATGCAGCTGTAAAGGGAGGCAATCTTGAAAATAAAGCTGATAAAAAGGCTGAGAATAAGATTGAAGCGGCCGTAGTTGTAGAAAAAGAAACCAAGGCTGAGAAAGTAAAGGAGAAAACTTCCGAGATAAAGAAATCTACCAAAAAGAAAGCAACTGCAACAAAAGAAGAAACAGTTGAAACTATAGTTAAATCTGAAATGGAAGAGGCTGCAGAAGTAAAGAAGCCGTCAAGAACCAGACGTAAAAAAGCAGTAGAAGAAACTGTAACTGTTGAGAACGCAGAAACAGCTGTAATTGAAGAAGTAGCAGATACAAAGGTTTCAGAGGAACAACCTGTAGAAGTGAAGAAACCTTCACGTAGCAGAAGAAAGAAACCTGTTGAAGCAAGTAGCGAGAGTTTAGAAGTAAAAGAAGAAATGGTTGAAGCTGAGAAGTCGGATGAGATAAGCAAAGAAACTGTTGAAGCTGAGAAAACTAACGCGGTAATTGCGGAAGCCGTTGTTGTGAATGCGCAACCGGCAGAAACAAAGAAACCTTCGCGCAGCAGAAGAAAGAAACCTGTTGAGACTGTAGAAGTGGCTTTGGAAGAAGTAAAAACGGAAGTCGTAGAAGAAGTAGTTGAAGATGTAAAAGTTGAGACAGTAGAGGTAGTTGTCGCAGAAGAAGCAAAGTCTGAAGCTGTAGTGGAAGAAATTGCAGAAGAAGCAAAGGCTGAGGTTGCAGCAGAAGAAAATGCTGTAGAAGAGAAGTCTGAAACAGTAGTTGAAGAAATTTCAGAAGAAGTGAAAGCTGAAACAGTAGCGGAAGAAATCGTAGAAGCCGTTAAAACTGAAGTAGCAGAAACAATCGAAGAAGTTGTGACTGAAGTTGTACCGGAAGTGGTTGAAGACGTGAAAGTTGAAGCAACAGAAGAAAAAGTTGAAGAATCTGACGTGAGAAGAAACTATCACTCTACATCAGGCAAGACAATTGCGGGAAGAACTGCATCGCGTAGGGTATCAAACGACAGACACTCTTCAAACAGAAGGAAAGTTGAGGATAATAACAAGAAAGTTTCCAACGTCGGCAAAGAAGCAATGGTTGGAAACATGAAGGGAACTGTTATTAAATCAAACGTTATTCAAAAAACACCTGATAATAATTCGTCAAACAAGAAAAACAAACGTTAAAAATAGCTGAGAGGTTTTGAAATGTCGCAGGAACAGGATAAGGCAAAGATTATAGAAGCCGTAAAAGAATATTGTGAAAAATATCATATGTCGAAGCCTGATTATGTGGAAGGCGACAGAATATCTTACGCTGCCCGCGTATATGACAGCGAAGAAATGACCAATTTGGTAGATAGTTGCCTGGATTTCTGGTTAACGTCAGGACCTTATACCGAAGAATTTGAAAAAGGCTTGGCACAATACTTGGGTGTGAGATATTGTTCACTGGTAAACTCAGGTTCATCTGCAAACTTACTTGCTTTTATGACATTAACATCGCCGCTTTTAGGTGACAGACGAATCGAAAGAGGAGATGAAGTGATAACTGTGGCAGCAGGGTTCCCGACTACGGTAGCACCTATTGTTCAGTATGGTGCAGTACCGGTGTTTGTGGATATTACCATTCCGGGGTTAAATATTGATGTAGCACAGTTAGAGTCTGCATATTCAAGCAAAACTAAAGCGGTAATGCTGGCACATACTTTGGGTAATCCCTTTGATATTGTCGCTGTTAAAGCATTTTGCGAGAAGTATAATTTATGGTTAATCGAAGATAATTGTGATGCACTCGGAACAGAAGTAATGATTGACGGTGAATCGAAGCAGACAGGGACAATCGGCGATATCGGAACATCCAGTTTTTACCCCCCGCACCATATGACTATGGGGGAAGGCGGCGCCGTTTATACGAATAATTCTCTTTTAAACAAAATTATTCGTTCTATGAGAGATTGGGGAAGAGAGTGCAGTTGTCCGTCCGGCGTGGATAACCTTTGCGGACATCGTTTTGATGGTCAATTCGGTGAGTTGCCGAAAGGATATGATCACAAATATGTTTACTCACATTTAGGTTATAACTTAAAGGCGACAGATATGCAGGCGGCCATTGGTTGTGCGCAACTTAAGAAGATGCGGGAGTTTGTAAGACGCAGAAGAGAAAACTTTGAATTTTTATACAATGAGTTAAAAGATTTGGAAGAATTTTTATATTTGCCGAAGGCGCAGGAGGGTTCCAATCCCAGTTGGTTTGGTTTCCCCATTACCTGTAAAGAAGGTGTAAGCAGAGCGGAAGTCGTAAATGCATTAGAGAGCAATAAAGTACAGACGCGAATGCTGTTTGCCGGCAATTTAATTAAGCATCCTTGTTTTACCAATCTTCCTAATGGAGGTAAAGAGTATTATCGTATTGCGGGCGATTTGGCAAATACGGATGTTGCAATGGAGAGAACTTTCTGGATTGGGGTATATCCCGGAATGACGGAAGCTAAACTTAAGTTTATGGCGAAGTGTATACGGGAAGGTATAAATAATTGCCGAAAGAATTAGTTCTCGGGAGAGCATAAGCATGTGTACGTTAAAATTATTAGACTGTACATTACGCGACGGCGGATATTTGAATGATTGGGAATTCGGTTACGATGAAATTATTACGGTATTCGAACGTTTGGTAAGTGCAGGAATTGATATTATTGAAGTGGGTTTTATAGACGAACGAAGAGTCTATGACCGTAACAGAACCATATTTCCGGATGTAAAATCCATCAACTGTACCTTTGAAGGAATAGATGCCAAAGAGGCTATGGTGGTGGGTATGATTGATTATGGTACCTGTTCCATAGATAAGGTGATACCGGCAGAAGAAAGCTTTCTGGACGGTATCCGTGTCATTTTTAAAAAGCATATTATGAGAGAGGCATTGGAGTTCTGTTCGGAATTAAAGGCATTAGGATACAGTGTTTTTGTGCAGGCGGTATCTATTACCAGTTATGACGACGAGGAATTTGCGACACTTTTGAAACTGGTAAACGAAGTGGAGCCCTATGCCTTTTCCATTGTAGATACTTATGGTCTATTGCATAAAAATCAGCTGATTCATTACTTTGAGATGGCCAATGATTCTTTGAAACAAAATATATCGTTGGGATATCATTCACACAATAATTTTCAGCTGGGATATGCAAATTGTATAGAATTGGCAGAAAAGAAAATAGAACGCAACTTATTATTGGACGGTTCTTTGTATGGCATGGGAAAAGGCGCCGGCAATACACCGATTGAATTGCTTGCGATGTATATGCGCGAGAATCGCGGCGCGAATTATCATATAAGTCAGTTGTTAGAGGCGATTGATGTTACAATACAGGATTGTTTCAGAATGACGCCTTGGGGATACAGCCTTAAATTCTTTATTGCGGCATCTAATGATTGTCATCCGAATTATGTGGCGGCATTGATGGAGAAAAAGAAATTATCGGTGAAGTCCATCAACGAAATTCTGGCAACAATACCGAAGGAGCAGAAGCTGCTCTACAATAATGAATTGATTGAGGAATTGTACAGGGATTATCAGGCGATTTCCTATGATGATAATGCTGAATTATGTAAACTTGCTTCTGAATGGAAAGACAGAAAGATTTTATTTGTTGCCCCGGGAAAAAGAGCAGGTGAAGTTGCTGCGATAAACGATTATCGCAAGAAAAATGATGCACTGGTAATTTCGGTTAATTTTATTCCTGAAAATATAATTCCTGATTATGTTTTTATGAGTAACGCTAAAAGATATGTAAAACTGGCTGGAAAATTATCTGAAACGTTAAGAGAAGAAAGAAGCATTAAGACAATTGCCACATCTAATGTTACCAGGGCGCAGGGAAGATTTGATTACGTGCTGGAATATGAGAGCCTTTTGGATGAGAATGCTTTGATTAAAGATAATCCCATATTTATGCTATTGAAGTTATGTAAACTTGCTGGTGTAAAAGAAGTTGCTTTAGCAGGATTTGACGGATATGAAAAATGTGCGGATACAAATTATGTAAACCCTAATATGGAGTATGTATTCAGTAAAGAAAAGGCAGAAGTATTGAACGAAGACACTGCAGAAGGTATTAAAAGAGCAGGTTTATTATGTCCTATCGTTTTTGTAACGAAGAGCTTGTATGAAAGGTTTTTTATATAAAAATGAAAAAGAAAGTTGCACAAATCATTGCCGATTTTATGGTGGCGAAAGGCGTTAGCCATATTTTTACGGTTACGGGTGGTGGTGCCATGCATTTAAACGATGCATTTGGCCATCATCCTGAATTGAATTGCATATATAACCATCATGAACAGGCTTGTTCGATTGCGGCAGAAGGCTATGCGCGTTTCTCTGGCAAAATCGCTTGCGTTTGTGTCACCAGCGGACCGGGCGGAACCAACGCAATTACCGGTGTTCTAGGCGGCTGGCAGGATTCTGTTCCGATGTTTGTGGTGTCGGGGCAGGTAAAAAGAATTACCACAACCGAATATATGGATGTACCGTTGAGACAATTGGGCGACCAGGAGTTTCAGATTACCGATAGCGTTGCAAATATGACAAAATATGCAGTTATGTTAACCAATGCAGAAGATGTTTTATACCATCTTGAGAAAGCTTGGTTTTTGGCAAATCATGGACGCAAAGGGCCTGTTTGGTTAGATATTCCTTTGGATATTCAGGCGGCAGAAGTAGAAGAAGATACTTTATGCCATTTTGATGAGAGAGAATATTACAAGTACATTGAAATGTTTGGAGAAAATGCATCTTTTGGAACCGGAAAAGATATGAAAGAACCGGTGGCAGATGTTGCGGCTGATTTTTGGAAAGGAACTGTACAGGCTAAAAATGCAAAGTTACAACAGGTTTTGTCTGCAGATTCACCGGAATGGAAGGATGAATATGCTGTGCAGGTAATGGAAGCGTTAAAGAAGGCGAAAAGACCGGTTATTCTTGCAGGTACCGGTATTCGTTTGGCAGATGCGCGAGAGGAACTTCTAGAATTTATTGATGCATTGAAAATACCTGTCGTTACCGCATGGAATGCCCATGATCTTTTATGGGAGAGGCATCCTTATGATTGCGGACGTCCGGGAACGGTGGGAACCCGGGGCGGTAATTTCGTAATTCAGAGCGCAGATTTGGTTATTATCCTTGCTTGCAGAATGAACATACGAATGATCAGTTACCAGTGGGAACATTTCGCCAAGAATGCCGTTAAAATATGGGTTGAAATTGATAAAAATGAATTATGTAAACCAACAATCAAGCCGGAAATTCCCGTACATGCAGATATTAAAGAGTTTTTAGTTAACATAAATAATTTAATTAAAAAGAAAAACTTTACTTGTGAGTCTATGCAGGCGGACTGGCTTTCCTGGTGTAAAGATGTTCAGAAACAGTACCCGGCTGTAAAGAAAGAATTTTATGAGTCTGATATGTTAAATCCGTATGTGTTCATCAAAGAACTGACACAGAGATTGCATGAAGATACGGCAGTGGTTTGCGGTAACGGAAGTGCCTGTGTTATAACGTTCCAGGCGGCTGAAATCAAAAAGGGACAGAGATATTTTACAAATTCCGGGTGTGCAGCCATGGGATACGGTTTCCCGGCAGCAATCGGTGTTGCAGTGCAGGGCGGAATGAAGAATACGGTTTGTATCGACGGAGACGGAAGTTTTCAGATGAATATGCAGGAATTGCAGACTGTTGTGCAGAATGAGTTGCCTATCAAAATTATAATTCTCAATAATAATGGCTATCACTCTATTCGCCAGACGCAGACCAATCTTTTTAAGGGAAGAGAATTGGTGGGAGTGTCACGCAGTAACGGAATCAGTTTTCCGGATTTGGAGAAATTATCTTATGCGTATGGTATCCCCTACGTAAGAATTGCAAGTGTTGATGATTGCGGCAGTAAACTGGAAGATGCACTTACAGCAAACGGGCCGATTGTTATCGAAGCAGTGGTGGATGAGAAGCAGAATTTTGAGCCGAAGTTATCTTCGAAGGTATTATCGGACGGAACAATGGTTTCACCGCCCATTGATGATATGTATCCTTTCTTAGAGAGGGAAGAATATGATGCAGTGAAAGCGATTGTAAGGTAGAAGGTTACAGATTAGTTCAAAAGAAATGAAAATTGGGGCGTGGTTTTTTGAAGGATGTAATAATTAGCGTTATTATTCCGACCTATAATGCTGAAAAGTATATAAAACGTTGTCTGGAATCTGTTTTTGCGCAAACATATAAAAACTATGAAGTTATTGTAATTGATGACGGTTCAACGGATACAACAAAACTTATTTTAAATGAGTTCGCAAAGTGGCATAAACAATTGCATATTTATTCTACGACGCATTTGGGGGTGTCTGCAGCACGCAACAAAGGTTTGGAAATGTCGCGGGGAGATTACATTGCATTTGTGGATGCGGATGATGAAATTTCGCCGTATTATTTGGAGACCTTATATAGGCTTTTACAGAAGTACCAAGCGCAGATATCTGTATGCGGAATATGTCATGTACACAGTACAGAAAAGTATTCAAACAGTTTGCCGAAAAACAGCAGTGCGAAAAATGCCATTCAATTACGAACCGGCAGGGAGTTTCTTTCGAAGATGGAAGAACCGTTGCGATATGAGATTACGGCAGTTTGTTGGAATAAATTGTATCATAAAGATGTTTTTACAAATAAAAATTATCCCTTGGGAAGAATTTATGAAGATTCTGCAATGATACAGGACGTTTTATATCCACTTCAGAGAATTGCGGAAACGGATGAAGTATTGTATTTTTATCATACGGAATCGGATGGAATCACACGCACTGCTTATAGCAGAAAACAATTGGATGAAGTTTTGTTTGCAAAAAAACGAATGCTGTTTTTCAGGGATAAAAAAGAAAGAGAATTATACATATTGGCGCGGAAACAATATTGTATCGCCCTGCTTAAACATTATTATTTGTCCCGTAAAACAAAGGTAGTATCCGAGCACATATTGATGCGACTGCGACAGGAACAAAAACGTTATTTAAAGGGATTTGGTTGGAAAAAGAAGTTGTCGCCCAAAGTAAGCATAGTTTTTGAAACTGCAAGATACGCTCCGTATATATGCGGTGCGTTTATTGTTTGGTGGGACAAATTCTTAGAGAAGAAATACCGTACGAAGAAATAACGGAGGATACTATGTCAAAGGGATTGGTAAGTATAATCATTCCGGTGTATCAGTCCGGAAAATACTTGAAACGGGCAGTATTGTCTGTTTTGTCGCAAACCTATAGACCAATAGAGATTTTGTTGATAGATGATGGTTCAGATTGCAGAACCGGAGCAATATGTGACAGACTGGCTCAAAAGTACGCAGAAGTGCAGGTGTTTCACAGAGAACATTTAGGGGTATCTTCAGCCAGAAATTATGGTTTGAGTCAGGCAAAAGGAAAATACATACAGTTCGTAGACGCAGATGATGAAGTACGCTGCAATATGACGGAACTTTTGGTGGATACTTTAGAAAAAAATCAGGCATATATGGCTGTTTGCGGCTATGAGGTAATTGGTGGTCAAGGTTATAAAGAAGAGCATATTTGGAAGAAAACAGATTTTAAAGGTGGCTTTGGTACCGAAAAGTTAAACGAAATAGTAAATGGCGATTTATTAAGTGTAATTTGGAATAAAATATATATCAAAGAGCGAATCAAGTATGGATTTGACGAATCCTTAATGATTTGCGAGGACAGTGTATTTTGCACGGAATATTTTATCGATAATCCGCGTATGGCAGTTTGCAATCAAATTCTTTACCGCTATCATTTGAATTCCGGAAATATGAAAGGCAAAGGTAAGAGAGTGTTCGGTTATGCCGGAATCAAAAAGTATTATTTGCGAAACAGAAAATTGGTAAAAGGAATCTTAAATAAAGCGCAACAAAAGAAAGCCAAAATGCACATAAATAAAGTTTTTTTCTATGGTGTGTATACATATATTTTTGAAACTTTGCCCTATAGCGGTCTGGGCAGGGCGGAGATGATTGCGTTGTTGGAAAGCATTATGAGAGATCCGACTTATCAAAAAATAATATCCGATATCAAACACCTTTATTGGAAGGAAAAATGCTATAAATTGGCGTCTAAACTGCAAAATGGTAAATTGTTGTATTTGATGATTTGTTGCCGGAAGTGCCTTTTGAATGCAAGGAAGGGTGCAGAGGAGTAAATGATGGAAATCAGTATTATAATGCCGGTATATAATGAAACGATTCTTCTGAAGAGAAGTATTGGTTCGGTGATTGAGCAGACTTTTCAGGATTGGGAATTGATTATTGTTGATGATGGCAGTACAAATATGATTTCTGTGTATTGCGAAATCTACTTAAATGCGGATAGCAGAATAAAGTTATATAGGCAAGCCCATGCCGGTCTTGCAGCTGCAAGGAATTATGGCGTTTCTCTGGCAAAAGGAAAATATATTGCTTTTTTGGATGCAGATGATTATATGCATCCGCAGATGTTAGAACAATTATACAAAGATATTAAAGTAAGTGGTGTAAAACTTGCGATATGTAATTTTAAAAGATTTCATAGTTTAGAACCTGTGAAGCGATATGAGTATCAGAAACCGGAAATATGGGACGTATCTGCAGATAGTACGGATCTAAAGAGTTCTGTGCGAAAAGATAATGTCTATGCTTGGAATAAATTATATGACAAGTCATTGTTTGATAAGTTGAACTTTATTAAAGGGAGATTCTATGAAGATAATGCTGTAATGCATTTGTTTTGGAATGAGGCAAGCAAGGTATCATATAATTCGAATGTTTTATATTATTATTATACGAATCCCAATGGAATCGTTCAAACATATGATTCCAAGAAGATTGGCGATTGTCTGTGGGCTTATACGGAACGAATTGACCATTATTATGCTAAACAATATAAAATCGATTTAGAGCATGCGACACATACATTTTTATATGTGGCATATGAGTTATATGATGAAGGTGTAATCCGATGCGGAAACCATAAAAAAGAAATTCGCAGAAAGATTCGTAAGCGTGTAAAAAAGGTATTTGAAAAATATGATTTAGAGACATATCTTCCTTTTCACGGCAAAATCAGATATCGGATATTTATTAAGTATCCGAATCTTTTTGAGGCAGAACTTGCCTTGCGCCAATTTAGGAAAATGATATTTCGTTAATAACCGATATTTATCTCTTTTGCCATTTTATGACAAGATAATACTTGATAAAAGTAATGGGAAGCATAAGAAAACCATAATACTTTCTTAAAATTTTACCGGATTCCATCCATACAGCTTTGTGGTTGACAGCAAGACTTGTGTAACCGGAAGTGTCGTAAACGGCGATTGCAACGGGAATATGGACAAAGGTATTTTGATCGCGGAATGTGTGAATTAACCAGTCTCTGTCCGCACCGAAAGGATAATCCAAGTGAAAAGGATAGTTGTCCAAAGTTTCTTTTCTTGCAAAAATACTTTGATGGCAAATCATTTTACCGGACTTAAAATAGCGATTTGAAAGAGCCGGTGGTTGTGAAATATATTGATTTGGAAGATAAATAATATCTCCATAAAGGACATCAGGAGTTTGGTGGGTAAGTGTATCATTTACCTGAGCGAGAATATCAGGTGAATGAAGTGTGTCACTGGCCCCCATGAACAGTATATATTCCCCGGTAGCGTAAGAGACACCTTTATTCATAGCATCATAGATGCCTTCATCTTGTGAGCAGTATAAAACAAGATTCGGAATGTCGTTTTGATACTGAGAAACAAGGGATTGTGTATCATCGCTTGAAAGATTATCCATAATAATACATTCAAAATTGCGGTAAGTTTGTACTGCAAGAGAGGACAATGTGATCTTTAGTTTATCGTATGCATTTTTGGTTGGAATGATAATAGAAATATTCATTGCAAAGCATCTCCTGCAAAGATAATTATTATAATTATTATATTCATTTCAGAAGTTGAAATCAATATAATAGTAGGAATGTCTGTTATGACATCAGTAAGGGATAAAATGCATTCAAATAGTATATAAGCCAAGGCGTATTTATGTTAAAATTAAGGGAAGGGTTCTTATGCCGGTAAATGATAAAAAAATCAAAATCATATTGACGGGTGCAACCGGGGTGATAGGCGCCGGCATTGTTCGACAGTGTGTCAATAACGGCTGGAAAGTATGTGCGGCAGTTCGCCCGGATTCACCGAAAAATCAATATATTGAAGGCTTGGGCGCGACGATTATTCAATGTGATTTGAAAGATGTTTCGGATTTGGCGGAGAATACCGAATGCCAGGATGCAGATTATTTTATCCACTTAGGCTGGATGGGCACCAAGAAAACCGAACGGGAGAATAGAAGTATTCAACAAAAGAATGTGGAGTATGCAATCAAAGCATGCGTGGCCGCGGCGCAAATTGGCTGTAAGGCATTTGTTTTCGCAGGAAGCCAAGCCGAGTATGGAAGATTAGAAGGTGCAATGACACCGGACCTGCCCACCAATCCAGAAAGTGAATATGGTAAGGCAAAGTTGGAAGCCGGTGCGAAAACGAAAGAAATCTGTGCACGATACGGAATGCGACATATTTATACCAGAATATTGAGTGTATACGGTCCTTGTAATGAACCGGATACAATGGTTATGTCCACGATAAGTAAGCTGTTAAAGAGCGAAGAAACGCAGTTTACACCCGGCGAACAGTTGTGGGATTATATGTACAGTGATGATGCTGCAAGAGCGTTGCTTATGTTAGCGCAGTTTGGAAAAAGCAATCAGATATATTGCATCGGAAGCGGAGTATTCAAACCGTTAAAAGAGTATATCCGCATTATTGGAAATGTTGTAAATCCGGAAATTGCATTGGGAATTGGGAAGATACCCTATTCTAATAATCAAGTTATGAAATTATACGCAGATATTGATTTGTTAAAAAAGGATACCGGGTTTGAACCGGAAATTTCCTTTGAAGAAGGTATTCGTCTGACTATGGAATGGATGATTCAAAACGATATGCTTGGAGAGTAATTCATGGGAAACTGTATTATTTGCAGGAAAAAATTAAATAAGCATATAGCGACCTTTCATAATATGCCGAAAGCGGCACAGAATATGCCGGATGCCGAGCAGATAAAAATGGACGCAGGCATCACACTTGATTTGTATGAATGCACCGGGTGCGGTCTTGTGCAATTTGATATATCTCCCGTAGATTATTACAAAGATGTGATAAGAGCAACCCGCGTATCGGAGAAATTTCGTAGACTTCGCATACAGCAGTTTGAGCATTTTATAGAGTTATGCGGATTGCATGGTAAAAAAATAATCGAGATAGGTTGTGGTGGCGGAGAGTTTTTGGAAATTTTGAGAGATTTTCCGGTAAAGGTATACGGAACGGAACACAACCGAAATTTGCTGGAGCATGCAAGAAATTTGGGGTTGAAGGTGGAAGAGGATTTTGTGGAAGACGGAGACTGTATCTTAAAAGATGCGCCGTTTGATGCTTTTATATCTTTTAACTTTTTGGAACACCAGCCTAATCCTGTAGGGATGCTTCAGGGTATATATGAGAATTTGACTGAAGATGGCGTTGGTTTGATTACGGTTCCGAGTTTTGAGTATTTTCAGGAAAATAGTTCGTATTATGAGTTTATACGCGATCATATCGCATACTATACGGAGGATACGCTTGGGAGACTTGTAGAAATCTGTGGTTTCGAGGTGATTGAAACAAACCGGTTTAATCACGATACCATTGAAATGATTGTAAGAAAACGTTGCGGCAATGAAGTTGCAGATTACAATCTTCAGCAGGATTCTATGGAGAAGAAGTTTACGGCTGTCATGAAAGAAAACGGTGATGATGCAATTACATATGTGTGGGGCGCAAGTCATCAGGCGTTTACACTTTTATCGACAATAGATTCTTTGGCCTGTGTAGATAAAATTATCGATTCGGCGTCTTTTAAATGGGATAAGTACTCGCCGGTATCACACAAAAAAATTGTTTCACCTGAAATTCTTGATACGGAGACGCCGGATTGCATTATCATTATGGCGCCGGGGTATTCGGACGAGATTTATCAAACAATTATTTCCCGTAATGCCAATGTGAAAAGTATCTATTCGGTTATAGGTGAAGACATTATTAAGTTGAAGTAGGTATTTTATGAATAAAAATGTAATCGTGACCGGGGCTACGGGGTTTGTCGGACGGTATCTGCTGGCAGAACTTCTGCAAAACGGATACGACGTATATGCGGTGGTTCGAAACCCGGAGAAACTTCCGAAATATGATAATAATACACAATTACATATCATACATAAAGATTTGGAACAACTGACGGCGGTGGATTTTGGAAATACTCAATTTGATTGTTTCTTTCATTTGGGCTGGGCCGGAGTCAACAGGGACGAAATTGATGATGAAGCAGTTCATAAAAAGAACTACGATATCGGTATAAAATGCCTTGAAATTGCAGGTTTGACAGGGTGTTGTTGTTTTATCAGTACCGGTTCCAAAGCTGAATACGGTTCGGCAAGTAAAGAACAGTGCGAAGAGTCGGAATGTTATCCGGATACGGCGTATGGTCGGGAGAAACTTCGTTTTTATAAGGACGCTTATCGTTATTGTAAGAATGTTGGAATAGGTTTCTTTCATGCGAGATTGTTTAGCGTGATTGGTGCCTATGACCACCCTTGGAGCTTGGTCTCAACGGCCTGTCGTAATTTTAAGAATAATGATTCCATGCAATTGGGACCGTGTACGCAGAAGTGGAATTTTACGGCAGTAGAAGATGTGGTACGAGGCCTTCGGTTGTTGGGCGAGTTTGAAGGCGCATTAACTATCGAAGATAACTGTATATACAATATCGCAGGCAATGATACCAGAGTTTTGCGAGAGTTTGTAGAAGAAATACATAGTATATGCGGTAGTAAAAGTGAAATCCGCTACGCATCGAATCAAAAGCCTAACGGTTGTATGAATCCCGTCTCGGATAAAATACGTCAATTGACGGGTTGGACGGAAGAAATTGATTTCGCTGAAAGTATAAGGAGAATTTTGGAACAGGATGGATGCTAAGAAGAGATTGGATTGGCTGGATGTATCTAAAGCAATAGGTGTCTATTTGGTTATTTTGGGACATTTGGTTATGTTCAATTATCATACGTTTCGCTTTATATTTGCTTTCCATATGCCGTTTTTCTTTGTGGCAGCGGGATATGTATGGAAGTGGAATGATAAATTTGGCGGATATATAAAAAAGATTTCTAAAAATTATTTGTTTCCGTATTTCATTGTTTCGGTGTTGGGACTTGTACAATGTATTCTTTTGCCGATGGCGGGACGGAATATCGGTAATTTAATGAGACCGGAAGTTCTTGAAAGATCGTTTTATGAAGGCTTGCCAAGTTATTCTTTTTTTGGTTCAGCATGGTTTTTGTTGGCTATGTTTTGGGCGCAGTTATTCTTTTGGGTAATGATGTGGCTTGCAAAACGATTTAAAAAGTATATCGTGGTGCTTGCCTGGATTGTTTTGGTACTATTTGCTGTTTTTTCAAAAGACATATTTTCTTTTATTCCGATATTTGAAAGATTGCCTTGGAAACTGGATTCCGCATTGATGGCCACCGTTTTTATGGGGATTGGTTATCTGCTGAAAAAGGTGAAGATGATAGGATCGGGAAAGGCAATAATCGCAGGCATATTAAGTTTGGCGGGTGCTTTTATCACTTGGTTGTTTGGATGCAAATGGAACTATTATGTAAACCTGTGCGATTGTGCGTATGCGAAAGAATACAATTACTTCATTGCTGCGATTGCGGGTAGTGTAATGTTATTTGGTTTGGGACAACTTTTATGCAAGATAAAGTTACTTCAATATGCAGGCCGGAATACGTTAATTATCTTTTTGGCACATGAGTCTATTTACGTATTGGTTATTTATCTTGTTAATATGCTGTTTCATCAGAGTCTGGCCGGTCAGTCGATGCCTTTAAACGGATGGAGTATCGGTGTAAGCCTTGCAACGTTTGGCCTTGCGATTTTATTGGTTTATGTTATTGAACAAATAAAAAAGCAAAGCAAAAAAGTTTTTCAAAATTAGATTAAATGAGAGAAAATGAAGGGAGGAACAATCCATGAAAAAAATAAGTGTTTTGATACCTTGTTACAATGAAGTGGAGAATGTGGGTCCCATGAGTGAAGCTGTAATCGGAATTTTAGAAGGTGAGCTTTCGCAATATGATTATGAATTAGTGTTTATTGATAACTGTTCTACGGACGGAACGAGGGACAAGTTAGAAGAAATATGTGCAAAGAACCGAAAGGTGAAAGCCATCTTTAACGTAACAAATTTCGGACAGTTCAATTCGCCTTTCTACGGAATGTGTCAGACCACGGGCGATTGTACGATCTCCATGTGTTGTGATTTCCAGGATCCGGTGGAAATGCTACCGCAGTTTGTAAAAGAATGGGAGAATGGATATAAAATTGTCAGTGCAATTAAGACATCCAGCAAGGAGAATCCTTTTATAAGGTTTCTTAGAACCATTTATTATAAAATGATTCGTAATATGTCTGATGTGAAGATGATTGAGCATTTTACGGGCTTTGGTCTCTATGACAGAACTTTTATTGAGTTATTAAAGCAGTTGGATGATCCGATGCCCTTCCTGCGTGGAATTGTGGCGGAATATGGATTTAGCCGTAAAGAGATTGAATACCAGCAGGCCAAGAGAAGAGCGGGCAAGACGAAGAACAATTTCTATACACTGTACGATGCGGCGATGTTGAGCGTGACTTCTTATACGAAGGTTGGTTTACGACTTGCTACTATTCTTGGATTTATATCTTCCGGTGTAAGTCTGTTGATTGCGTTAGTGTATTTGATTTTAAAATTAGTAAACTGGGATAATTTCCAGGCCGGTTATGCGCCGATGATTATCGGTGTATATGTATTAGGTTCTATCCAATTGTTTTTTATCGGACTGTTGGGCGAGTACATATTGAATATCAATAGCCGAGTTATTCACAGACCTTTGGTTGTGGAAGAGAAGCGGATAAATTTTGATGCCAAAGAGGCGACGGAGAAGAAATAAATGTCGGATTTAATCACGATTATTGTGCCTGTTTATAATGGTGAAAAATATATTCAGAAGTGTTTGGACAGTATTCTGCAACAGACCTATGACAATTATGAAATTTTAATCGTTAATGACGGCAGTACGGATGAAACACTTAAGATAGCAACGCAGTATGAACAAAAGTATGAGAATATAAGGATTGTCACCAAGGAGAATCAGGGATTGCCACAGGCGCGAAAAACAGGTGTGGAGAATGCCAATGGCAGTTATATTGGGTTTGTGGACGTTGATGACTGGATTGATCCGGATATGTTTGAGGTCTTGCATACTTTGTGTATCGAAAAAGGTGCCGAAATAGCTGCCTGCGGAATGGTTTTTGAATTTGGAACGAAAGGTATTCCGCAGTTTAAGGATGAAGAACATATTTGTGTTTACAACAATCTGGAAGCTCTGGAACAGTTGAATCAACGTAAAGATGTAAAGGTATATGTTTGGAACAAGTTATATGCCAAAGATGTTTTTAAGGATGTTGTTTTTGCTACGGATAATTTCATTGGTGAAGATTATGATTTGGTTACGAAGGTACTTTGCAAGGAGTTAACCGTTGCGTGGACTGCGAGATGTATGTATCACTATCTGCAAGCAGACGGAACCATGTCGCACAGTGCCTTTTCACATCAGCATAAAATATCTTATGAGAATTACAAAAGAAGATGTGCAGCACTATCGGAACAATTTCCGCAGTACACGTCGTTGTTCGAGAATTATGTGTTAACCGAATATATTATGTTCGTTGTAGCTATGAGCAGAAACAGAAACTATGACAAAGACATTTTAAATGAAATCAAGGCATTTGTGAAGAAATGCAAGAAGCAGTATTGCAAAGCGGATTATATCGAAGCTAAATTTAAAATCAGTGTAAGAATGTTTTGTATTCATTATCGTTTGTTTATTTTGGGCTACAGAACGATGGAAACGATGCGATATTTGTTGTTGAAGTAAAAGTATTTTAACTGTGAGGTTCAAAATGATACCGAAAAAAATACATTATTGTTGGTTTGGGAGAAATCCCAAAAGTGAATTAGCTTTAAAGTGCATAGAGAGTTGGAAACAAAAATTACCTGACTATGAAATGATTGAGTGGAATGAGGATACATTTGATATTAATGAAAATGTATTTTGTAAGGAAGCTTATGAAGCAAAAAAATGGGCATTTGTTACAGATTATGTCAGATTAAAAGTTTTGTACGAATATGGCGGAATTTATATGGATACGGATGTGGAAGTGCTCGATTCACTGGAAGATTTTTTGAGCAACAGAGCGTTTTCAGGATTTGAAGATAATTGTTCTGTTCCTACCGGGATTATGGCAAGTGAGGCAAAACATCCTTTTTTTGCAGAACTTTTAGCATATTATAATAATAGACATTTTACTTTAGAAGACGGCACATATGATGTGACAACAAATGTCCAAATTATAACAGAGACGGCGAGTAACAAAGGCTTGCGTTTGGATAACACAATGCAGGTTGTTGAAGATTTTGCATTTTACCCGAATGATTATTTCTGTCCAATGAGCTGGAAAACCCGTAAACTAAATATAACAAAGAATACCAAAACAATACATCATTTTGCGGGTTCGTGGTTAAGTGAAGATATAAGAAAAAGTAATAAAAGATATCAGTTTGTTGTGAGATTATTCGGTGAAAAGGTTGCGGATTTTTTATTGAATTTGAAGAATATTATAAGCAGGAAATAGTGTATGAAAAAAGTGATGATAGTCTTTGGCACCAGACCGGAAGCAATCAAAATGTGTCCGTTGGTGTTAGAATTGCAATCGCGTAAATGTTTTGAAGTAGTTGTTTGTGTCACCGGGCAGCATAAGGAAATGTTGGATTCGGTATTGGAAATATTTCACGTTGTGCCTAAATTCAATTTGAATATTATGAAAGAACAACAGGATTTATCAGACATTACTTGTGGCATTTTACAAGGTATGAAAGACATATTGAAAGCGGAGATGCCGGATATGGTGTTGGTTCATGGTGATACAAGTACCACTTTCTCGGTGGCATTAGAGTGTTTTTATCTTGGTATTCCTGTAGGACATGTTGAGGCGGGATTACGCACGGATAATATAAAGAATCCTTTTCCGGAAGAATGGAATCGTAGGGCGGTAGGCCTTTTAAGCAGTTTGCATTTTGCACCTACCAAACAAGCAAAACAGAATTTACTCAAAGAAGGAAAGCGGGATGAAGATATCTATGTGACGGGTAATACAGCCATTGATGCTTTGAAAACTACACTTTCCGAGAATTATAAACATCCTATGCTTAAATGGGCAGAAGATTCCAGATTGATTCTGATTACTGCACATAGGCGGGAGAATCTCGGTCAACCGATGCGAAATATGTTTCGGGCAATTAAACGTACTGTAGAGAAGTATCCCGATATAAAAGCAATTTATCCCATTCATATGAATCCGAAGGTTCGGGCTATAGCAAACGATGAGTTGGCTGAATGTGACAGGATACAAATTATAGAGCCGTTAAATGTTATAGATTTTCACAATTTTATGAAAGCAAGTTATTTTATTTTAACGGATTCGGGTGGTATTCAGGAAGAAGCACCTGCACTTGGGAAACCGGTATTGGTAATGCGTGATACGACGGAGCGCCCGGAGGGTGTGAATGCAGGGACTTTAAAATTAGTGGGAACGAAAGAAGAAACAATATATAATGAGTTTTGTACATTGTTAGATGATTATGAAGCATATACGATGATGGCAAATGCGCAAAATCCGTATGGAGACGGAACTGCATGTATTCAAATAGCAGATGTGTTAATGGAATGGTTAGGAGCATAGTAAAATGGTTAGCATTATTATTCCTGTATATAATACAGCCAAATATTTGCGAGAGTGCATTAATTCTGTTTTAAATCAAACGTATTCCGATATTGAAGTTTTATTGGTTGATGACGGTTCGACAGACGGTTCATCAGAAATTTGTGATGAGTATGCGAAGCAGGACGGACGCGTTAAGTGTTTTCATTTAGAGAACGGTGGCGTTTCAAGGGCAAGAAATGTCGGGTTGAAGGCGGCTGAAGGCGAGTATATTTGTTTTCTGGATTCCGATGATTATTATGCAGAATCATATGTTTGCAGTATGCGAAATCTGATAGAAGAAAATAATGCTGACGTTGTAATATGCAATCATTATGATGTAAATGAACAAGGTGATATATTATTTGCATCTGAAATTCCGGAAGGATATATCAGTAAAGAACTATTATATGAAAAAATATTTTTAACAAGCGAAATCGGTGGATTTTGTTTTGCAAGAATATATAAGGCGGAGATAATTAAAGGGATTTACTTTAATGAAGAAATTCATATTTGTGAAGATACCTATTTTTGTTGTCAGGTTTATGACAAAGCAAGGCAGATTTATGTTACAGGCGAAAAGTTATATTTTTATCGTAAACACAGTAGCAGTGCCACCAGCATCGAGAATGGATTTGAATATTTAATTGATTCTGAGGATAAGTTAAAATATATTGCCACTTATGAAAGAATTATTAGAGATGAGATTTTGCCACAAGAGTACGATTCATATATTAAGATTGGTATGTGTGTTGTGGCGCTGACCTACGAGAGAATGTTAAGAAAACTTGACAGAGAGAAATATAAGTCTATAAGACTTGTTTTAAAAGAAACAATAGATGCAAATATAGGTCTACTAATGAAATGCAGAAAGATTAAACTGATTAGACGAATAAAGTGGGTTTTATATCTTTATTTGTAAGTAGAAAGAAAAACAGAATGCTGAAAATGCTTGAAGAGACTTATTTCTTGAAACGTAAAAGCAGGTAGGAAGAATAATTATGCGCTATACAATCATAACCGTTGTATTGAATGGTTTAGAACAATTAAAGATTACTATGGATGGTGTTCTGAAACAGAAATTCACAGATTATGAATATGTGATAATAGATGGTGGTTCTCAAGACGGAACAGTAGAGTTTCTTGAAGACATGACGATGAAAGATTCTCGTATCAGATATATCTCTGAGAAAGATACCGGTATCTATAATGCAATGAACAAGGGATTGCGTCTGGCACAAGGGGATTATGTTATGTTTCTTGGTGCCGGTGATGTTTTTTGCGATGAGCACACCTTAGAAACAGTAGCACAGTATCTTAAGTATGATGTGATATACGGACGTATTATATATTCTTCAGGACCATTTGAAGGGCAAATCGGCGGCGATAAAATGAATCGTAAAACATTTCTGTTGGATGGTCATGTTGCACATCAGTCGGTGTATGTTAAAACTTCTGTTATGAAAAAATATGGCTTTCAGGAGAAATATAAGATAGAAGCAGATCAGGATGCCATGATGCGCATGTATAAAGATAAATGTAGTGTTAAGTACATAAAACAGCCATTATGTTATTATGATGGTTTGGGCGTAAGTATTGATTCAATGATGAATGAACAAAATATTTTGGACAGAGTCAGTATGTTAAAGGAACATTTCCCGGTTTTATATGCCATCAGAACTGTGGGCCACTGGATAAAGACGGGGGAAAGATTTGCAATTAAGGAGTAACAATATATGAAAATCGTTCATATTTATCCGAAAGGGAATTCCGGTTCGTCAGCAGCTGCAAGACGATTGAATTGCAAATTGCAAGAATATGGTGTGCAATCTTTGCCAATGGAACTGGATTTTTCTAAAAGGTCTAAGAACTATAACATAGTTAAAAATAGTATTTTGATTTTGAAGAATAGGTTAATCTACGGAAGAGTAAAGATGAAACCGGGGTATCCGTTCTTTACAAGTGAAATAAAGTGGAATATTAAAGAAAAAGAAGAAATAAAAAATGCTGATATCATACATATACATTGGACAGAAAGCTTCTATTCATTTGAAAATTATAAATGGATTTTGAGTTTGGGTAAAAAAGTTGTTTGGACTTGTCATGACAGTTGGATTTTTACCGGAGGTTGTTGCGTAAAAGAGGGTTGCGAAAAGTACAAAGAAGGCTGTAATCAATGTAAATATATTACAGGCGGTGGGAAAAAAGATATTTCATATTGGCATTATAATAAAAAAAAGAAGCTTTTTTGTGAGCAAGATATTACATTTATTGCACCGAGTGAATGGATGAGTTGTAATCTCAAGAACAGTTTTCTAAAAGAAAAAGACATATGTAAAATAAGTAACATTCCGAATTATAATATATTTTACAGAAAAACAGATGCAGAGATTATAAAAAGATTTCAAGATGTAAAAAAAGATGATACAAAAATTAATATATTGTTTGGTGCAGATTCTTTAGAACATTCGTACAAAGGAACAAAAGATGTTATAGAAACTCTTCAACTATTGTATCAGCAAGATAATGATATTGTGAATAAAGTTCGTATTTGTATTCTTGGTAGCGGATGGGAAGAATGTGAAGTTATAAATCATTATGAGCATTATTATTTAGGTTATATTGATAATGAGTATGATATGTCGGGTGCGTATTCATTGGCGGATATTCTTATGTTTCCCTCTCACGATGATAATTTACCATATATGGTACTCGAAAGTCTTGCTTGTGGCACGCCGGTATTAGCTTATACAATTGGTGGAATTCCGGAGATTATTGAGCATAAAAAGAGTGGTTACCTGGTAAATGAAGTGTCAGCAGAGAAGTTTAGCGAAGGATTAAAATGGTTGATGGAGAATCAATTGGATCATATTATTGTTGCGAAAAGTGTTCGAAAACGATTTGATGAGAAAGAAATTGTTGAGCAACATATTCAATTATATTCTGAATTATTATAGTAAAATATAAATAAAAATGACCTAGTGAGCATGCAAGCATATTGAATAGGTGCTTGAGAGGAAGTAGATGAAAAAGATTGACGTTTTAATTTTATATGAACATCCGGAAAGAGAACTGGAAAATATATTGCTTTTAATGCATGAGTTGGAGAAAAGAAAATTAAAGTGTGAATTATTACAAGTTCCGGTAAACTTATTTTTGAGAAATAAATATTACAATAAAGTAAAGACCGTTTTAGTCCCATATATGTATTACAATGAGGATTTGTATTATGGTGTGTATAAGATTGTAGGAGAAGCAAGTTATATAATAAATTTTCGCTGGGAACAGGTTTTGTCTGTAGGAGTAGAAAATGATAACGATGCATTTTGGTATCCAAAGCAGGAAGCAATCAATACAAAGCATATTTGTTGGGGAATGATTCCGTATCAAAGAATGTTGGAATGTGGTGTTCAAGAATCAAATTTGTTTGTTTCGGGCGCGTTGCATTTGGATTTTTTGCGAGATAAATTGAAGAAATACTATAAAGAAAAAGATGATATTTATGAGGAATTTGGTTTGGATATTCAAAACAAAACAATACTATTTATATCGTCCTTTTCCAGTGCTAATTTGTCAGAAGATAGATTTGAGCATTTAAAAATGGTAATGGGGGAAAAAGAAGCAAAGGAATTTATTTCAGTATCTGTCAATTCGCAAAAAAAGATATTAGAGTGGTTTGAAGTTTTGTTAAGAAAAGGATATACAATAATATATCGTCCGCATCCGTCAGAAATAAAATCTGAATTTGTGAATCGATATAAAGAGCAATATTCGAATTTTAAGGTTATTTCTGAATATTCTGTGAAACAATGGATTCTTGTGTCTGATTTTGTGTTGTCCTGGATCAGTACATCTTATGTAGAGGCATATGTTGCGAATATACCATGTGGAATATTAAGACCTGTTAAATTATCGGAAAATAGGGAAATGACAGTTTTAAAAACTGTTAAAAAAATAGATAGTTATGATAAATTAGAAGAATTTATTACAGAAACAAAAGATGTTGAAAAAAATGATTTGGTTGAAAAATATTATCAAATTGACGACCAATATGCATATATTAAAATCGCGGATTATATTGAAAAAATAATAAACAACCCCAAAGAATGTTATATATGGCCGCGGGAAATTGTACAGGAATTTAGTATAAGGAGAAAAAACTATTTAAAAGATTCAAGTCGTCTGAAAATAGTACAAATATTATATTCTTTAATATCTTTTTTTTATTTAACAGAAAGCAGTAATCATTTTATTGAAAAAATTGTTAAGTATTATTCAGATGTTAAAAAAGATATCGAAATGCAGGAACAAAAGAAGAATAATATATTAAATAAAGAGATTGAATATATAAAAGGAAAATTGGCAGAAATTCTGGATTAGATTAATGCTAAAGTTAAAAGAATGTTAAAAAAGCTAAATTATATTTTTGATAAAAAACAAAAAATTGAATTAATCTGGACATTGTTTATTATTACAGTCGGTGCCTTTTTGGAATTGATTGGGATTTCTATTATATATCCGTTTATAGACATGACAATGTCAACTGATTGGAATGCAGATGGAAGCCTATATCATCAAATTGCTGTGTTGTTTCATATTGATACAAGAGAACATTTTCTTGTATTTTTAGCAATTGTTATTATTGCTATTTATGTTTTAAAAAGCGCATTTATGATTTATATGTTCTGGCAGCAATATCGGTATACGTATAATAATCAGCAGAGGATTGCCGGCAGACTCCTGTCAACATACATGAAACAACCCTATTCTTTTTTTGTGAATAATAATTCCGCTTTTTTATTTAAAAGTATCAGTATGGATATTCCTCAGTTTTTCGTAGTGGTGCAAAGCGCACTTCAATTTTGTTCGCATATGATACTGGCGCTGATATTGTGCATTTATTTAATATGGACAGATTGGATGTTGACAATAGCTGCATTTGCAGTAATTTTACTTGTTGTATGTATATTTGGCGGATATTTCAAGAAATATACTACGTCGTATGGTCAAATGGCACAAAGCAGTTCTGCTCAAATGCACAAGTGGTTACAACAGGCATTTGAAGGAATTAAAGAAATAAAAATATTGGGACGCGAAAACGTATTTCAGCATCATTTTTTATCCTATTATTTAGAGTATGTTAATGTACAAAAAAAATATATGATGTTTAATCAGGTTCCTCGTTTGATCCTGGAAGCTTGTTGTGTCATGGTAATTATTTTGGTGGTTGTATACAAAATCACTAATATAAACGGAATGGAAGAGTATTTGGCAACGTTGGCAGTTTTTGCGGTGGCATTGTTTAGAATGTTTCCGAAGATCAGTGATGCTAATGCATGTTTTAATACGATTTTATATTATAAACCTTCATTAAATTTAGTGTATGAGAATTTGAAAAGAGCTGATACAGATTTTACCCAAGTAAACAACTGTGGTAAAACAAGAGAAATTTCTTTCGATAAAAATATCGTATGTAAAAATCTTATTTTCTTCTATCCTGATAACAAGGATAAAATTATTTTAAATAATATTAATATTGAAATACCTTGCGGTAAGACGGTTGCACTGACTGGAGCATCCGGCGAAGGAAAAACCACATTGGCTGATATTATATTGGGTATTTTAAAACCGGTTCAAGGTGATGTCATGATTGATGAGAAATATTCTATTCAGGAATACTCCGGAGCATGGGCTGAAAAAATAGGATATATTCCGCAAAATATTTTCATTTTGGATGATACGATTGAAAATAACATTTTATTTGGAAATGAAAACAATGATTCTGAACAAATGAGAAATGCTGTAGAAATGGCAGGATTAAAGGAATTTATTGATTCTCTTCCAAATGGTTTACAAACCCAGGTGGGTGAGCGTGGTATGAAAGTTTCGGGAGGACAGAAGCAAAGGATTGGAATTGCAAGAGCATTGTATAATAATCCGGATTTTTTGGTCATGGATGAGGCAACTTCCGCCTTGGATACTGATACAGAGAAAACCATTATCGAAACGATAGAAAACTTAAAAGGTAAGAAAACGCTGTTAATTATTGCACACAGAATTTCAACTATCGTAAATTGTGATGATATATATCGTTTAAAAGATGGCAAAATTGAAAAAGTTCGTCGCGAAGATTTATATGCAGAATAGAAATTAAGCGCTTTTCAAAGGAGTTTTACAAATGAAAGCAATCATTTTAGCGGGAGGACTTCCCAGTACAATCAGTGATGTGAAAAGCGGTATTCCGAAACCGATGGCAGAAATTGGGGGCAGACCGCTTATTTGGCATATTATGAAACTGTATTCACACTATGGCTTTCGTGAGTTTATAGTGTGCGGCGGATACAAGGTTAACATAATTAAGGAATATTTTAAGGACTTTTATATTTATCAGTCAGATATTACTGTAGACTTGGCCAGCAACGAGATAACCATTCATAATAAGAGAACCGAAGACTGGAAGGTCACAGTGGTAGATACCGGTGTGGAAGCTACCACCAGTGAACGTATTTTACAGGTAAAAGAATTTGTAAAAGGTGAGGACTTCTTTGTAACGTATGGCGACTGTCTGTCAGATATGGATATGGCGGAAATGTTGAAACTTCATAAAGAGAGAAAATCTTTTATTACAATGGCGGTAGCCAAGCCGACAGGACGTCATTCTGTTTTAACCATTGGTGAAGGTGATGTGTTGGTAAGTAAGAATAGTAGTAATTATTCTAATGTAATTGGTAAGAGTACAGATTACACAGTTGAGAATGGTTATAAGCAGGACTCAGCCTGGGTAAATGCGAGTTGTTATATTTTCTCGGATAAGGCAATGGATGCTTTATCCGGCGAAGAGTTAAATGAAGCTTTTATGGAGAAAATGGCAGAGAAGGAACAGGTACATATTTATCGTCATGAAGGATTTTGGCGCCCTGTGGAAACGATGCGTGACAGCGTCGCACTGGAAGAAATGTGGGAAGAAGCGAATGCACCTTGGAAGGTATGGGAGAATTAGATGAAGGCAGTGATTCTTGCAGGCGGTAAAGGAAGCCGCATCAGTGAAGAGTCCCGTTTTAAACCGAAACCTTTGGTGGAAATTGGAGGAAGGCCGATTCTTTGGCATATTATGAAGCATTATTCCTTTTATGGTGTAAATGAGTTCATTATATGTTGCGGTTATAAGGGACATTTGATAAAAGAATATTTCGTAAATTATAATAATACCGGTCGCGTAAGCAGTTATGATTTGGGTGGTGTGAATACATCTTGTTCAAAAGGAGAGGAAAACTTCAAAGTTACTCTCGTGGACACCGGACTCGAAACGTTGACAGCGGGACGTTTACAAAAAGTAAGACAGTATTTGGACGGCGAAGAAGAATTCTTCTTAACTTACGGCGATGGTGTCAGTGATGTGAATCTTGATGAATTGTTGAAATTTCATCACGATCACGGGAAATGCGTTACGATTACCACTTACCCGAAAGAAGAACGTTTCGGACGATTGAAGTTAAAAGAAAATCAAACGGAAGTTGAGAGTTTTAATGAGAAGACGAAGGCGGAAGCTTCGTTGATTAATGCCGGTTTTATGGTGATGAATGAGGCGGTATTTGATTATCTGGGTGACGGAAGCGAAATGTTGGAAAACGGTCCTTTCGAGAAACTTTCCCGGGACGGAGAAATGGCAGCTTATACGCATAATGGTTTCTGGTCACCGATGGATACGTTAAAAGAGCAGATGTATTTGGATAATTTATGCACAATGGATCATGCCCCATGGATGGTGTGGAAGTGAGGTAATGTATGGATTTAAGCTTTTACAAGGGTAAAAAAGTTTTTATAACAGGTCATACAGGGTTCAAAGGTGCCTGGCTTGCTTTTATGTTGTTGGAAGCAGGAGCTGAGGTGACAGGATATTCTTTGGAGGCGCCTACTGTGCCTTCTTTGTATAAGTTATGTAAACTTGCAAGGCGCATGGATTCCGTAATCGGTGATGTGAGAGATTATAAGAATTTAAAGAAGACCTTTGAAAAAGCACAGCCTGAGTTTGTGTTTCATTTGGCGGCACAGCCTTTGGTGCGAGAGTCATATATTACACCCAGGGAAACTTACGAAACCAATGTAATGGGCACTGTAAATGTATTAGAATGCGTCAGAACGACCGATACGGTAAAATCCGTGATTATTGTTACTACGGACAAGGTATATCGAAATGATAGCAGACCCAAGGGATATGTGGAAGATGATATTTTGAACGGTTATGATCCTTACTCCAATTCCAAGTCCTGTGCAGATATTTTGACAAGTAGTTATGTAAACTCGTTTTTGAGAGAGCGAAACATTCCGGTATCCGTATTACGTGCAGGAAATGTAATCGGTGGCGGAGATTTTGCAAAAGACAGACTTGTGCCGGATTGTTTTAGGGCAATTCAAACCAATACAAAGGTGATTATCCGTAATCCCAATGCAACAAGACCGTTCCAGCATGTGCTGGAGCCTTTAGTGGCATATTTGATGATAGCCAAAGAACAGGCTGCAAAACCTGAATTGGCAGGGGCTTATAATGTGGGACCGGATGAAAAGGATGTGCAAAGCGTCAGTGAAATGCTGATGCATTTCCAGACCATTTGGAACGGTGGTGAGTTCGGTAAGAACACCCCGTTTGACTGGATGTATACGGAAGAGCAGAATGCGCCCCACGAAGCTGCAATGCTTAGCTTAAATTGTGATAAAATCAAATCGACTTTTAACTGGGCACCGAAATGGAGTGCACATGACGCAGTTTATAAGAGCATCGAGTGGATGGAATATTATTTAAAAGGCAAAGATGTCAGTGTTTGTATGCAGAAACAAATCAAAGAATATCTTTCTAAGAAATAAAAGTAACTGTAAAATTTGGAGGACGTTTCAGTGGTAACATTTTCCTATTCTAATATTAAAAAATATGCTTTTACAGCATTGGCAATACCGTTTATAGTATTTGCAATTGGTTTTTTAAAATGGTATTGGGCTGTTGTGGCGGTAGTGGCGACTTTGGCCTGTGTTTGGTTGGGAGCATTTGCAAAGAATAAGAATTCGCAGGAAAGCAAAGTAGTATCCGTAGGGGATTCTGAGAAAAAGATATCTGTTAAGAAATGGATTTTTATTTTATTAATTGTAATTGCGGCAATCTGGGTATGGCAGTCAGGTATCGGCGGTTTCTGGGCACAGAGTAAAGATTATCCTTGGCGAAATGCAATCTACAGAGATATCGTATTACGGGATTGGCCGGTATACTATAAGTTATATGACAGTGCATTGGTATACTACATAGCTTTTTGGTTGCCGCCCGCGTTAATCGGGAAGTTAGCACTTTTATTAGGCGCAAATGATGTCGTGGCATTTCAGGCTGCGTCTGTGGCTATTTACATATGGTCCTTGTTTCTGATTGTAATATTGTTTGCTTTAATTATTACACTGTTAAAAGCGGATACAACCAAGAAACAAATTTTCGTGGTTTTAGGATTTATATTCTTTAGCGGATTGGATATACTGGGTTCCATTGAGCCATTAGGAGCAAATTTGTATCATTTGGAATGGTGGGCAAATGATTATCAGTATAGTTCTTTTACGACATGTTTATTCTGGGTATTTAATCAAAGTGTAATTCCTTGGATTGCAGTCGCTTGCTTTCTTCAGGAGAAAACAATTCGCAATTATGTCTATTTGGGTATGATGTGCTTGTTTTCCGGTCCGTTGCCCTTTGTGGGATTTTTTATCTTCTGCGTTGTGCAAGGTATCTTAAAAGCGGTAGAAGCATTTCGTGATAAAAAGGCAGGCACCTTTTTGAAAGATATTGTTTCGCCGTCAAATATGTTGGCTACTGCCTTTATTTTTATTTTTGTCGGAACATTTCTTTTAAGTAATGCAGCTATTTCCGGTCCCGGCGCATTGAGAGTTTCGGAGGAAAGTGTTATTATACAGAATGAGATCGGGACAACAGAATCCGCTATAGATGAAAAAGCGAGTCCGAGTTCTGTAGATTATGAGCTGGCAGTACAATATATTTCATTTGTTATGTTTGAGTTTGGTTTTTTTGCATTATTAATCGGCCGTCGATATTATAAGCAACCGCTCTTTTATGTTACGGTATTATGTTTATTGTTGTTTCCGTTTTTGAAAATAGGCGGCGGTCCTGATTTTCCTATGCGAACATCTATTCCGTTATTATTTTATCTGTATTATTTGGTAATGCAGTTCCTGATGGAAGAGAAGCATTGGATGCAGAAAAAAGGAACAACGAATCGTATGTTGTATATGATTTTAATTGTAACAGTTGTTTTGGGAAGTATAACTCCGCTGGTTGAGTTCTATCGCGGATGCAGACAGGTGGCATTGCATGGTTTGGATAATCCCATGGAAGATTTTTTATACACCTTAAGCGGTGAGGGTCCGATGGGAGAGATTGAAACCGGATACCAGGTTTCAAATTTTGTTGCAGTAAATCCGAATGAACAACCCTTTTTTATATATTTTGCAAAAGAGTTGAAGTGAAAGTAATATTTTTATGAGGAGAAAATGAGCGTTTTTCAATCTTTACTTAATTTCGTGAATAGAGATGTGAATGGCCGAAATGAAACAAAAACAGTGCCGGTTATGATTAGGATTGTATCAATCGGAATGGGGATTTATCTGTTGTTGATGCAAATTCATTTACTTGACGCAAAACTACCGGTGTTATTTATATTTGACATTGCATGCATAGTAATGTTAGCAATTAGCTTTTTGCTAACATACAAAAGTAAAAATGTCCCGGCGGTTATTCTGCAACATGTGGCAGTATTGGTGTGGATTTTTGCGGCAATTCTGTTTTTGGGCTGGGAGTGTGGTGCACAGCAGTTTATTACATTGTTGCTGGTCACTTTATTCACCGGAAGTTATATGGAATGGCGTATTAAAATTGAATATTCGGTTTTACTTGTAATGCTGCATGTAGGACTGCACTTGTATATGACAATAAATGGGCCTTATTACTATCAAACATTTTTTGAAATGTTATATACACATATATTGAGTATTGTTTTCTGCTTTGGAATCATTAGTGTGGTTGTTGTGACATTTGCATACAATTCTATTTCGATGGAAACTAAGTTAAAGGGATATAATTCGAATTTGAAACGGCTTGCAAATGTGGATCCGTTGACAGGCTTGAAGAATCGACGTTGTATGATGAACTTTTTAAAAGATAACGTAGAGTCTAAAGATTTAGTAAAGACAGACAAAGCGGTAATTGTTATCGGCGACATTGACTTTTTTAAACGCTTCAACGACCATTACGGGCATGCCTGCGGTGATGAAGTGTTAACCCAGTTATCAGCCTTGTTTATGGATTATATGGAAGGCAAAGGTGAAGTTGCCCGTTGGGGTGGTGAAGAGTTCCTTCTGGTTTTTACCGATTGCAGCTTGCAACAGGGAATTGAGTATATGGATAACTTGATTCACAGAATTCGACTTATGGATATACGGTATGGTGGAGAAGTGCTTCATGTTACTATGACTTTTGGCATGTCGGAATATGATCCGAACCGCACGGTGGATGCCATTATTAATAATGCGGATAAAAAGCTTTATTTTGGTAAACAAAACGGAAGAAATCGTGTAGTTTATACGATTCCGACAGACTTTGTTATTGATAAAAAGTAAAATAGAAAAGATGAGATTTGATAAATAAAGGACTTGTAAGATAGAAAGGACGAATGCAATTATGAAAAGCAAAATTTATGTGAATGAAATCGGTTATCGCCCTAACGACAGAAAGGTTGCAATTTATTGCGGTAAAGACGCAGTGAATTTTCAAATTTTAGATAAAACTGGTGCTTGTGTTCTGCAGAAAGTAAGTACGGAAAGCAGATATAATCCTTCTACGGAAAACTATGAGGTGAAATGTGATTTTTCTGAGATAAAGGAAAATGGTGAATATATAGTTAAGGTGGCTGATGAAGTATCCGTTCCTTTTGTTGTGGGCGAAGATATTTATAATCATTCGGTAAAAAGTTTAATGCGTTTCTTTTATTTGCAAAGATGCGGTACTGAATTGACCAAAGAATTTGCCGGAGAATATGCGCATCCTTCCTGTCATAATACACCGGCAAGAATTTACGGTACGGATATTTTCCGTGAAGTAAACGGCGGATGGCATGATGCCGGTGATTACGGAAGATATATTGTTGCGGCTGCGGTTACTTTGGCAGCGTTATTCCATGCAATTGAAAATGATGAAAGTTTATTAAAAGTTGATATGCAGATTCCGGAAAGCGGACAGGCAATGCCGGATCTTTTAACAGAAATCCGCTATGAATTGGAATGGATGTTAAAAATGCAGGATGAAGCAACCGGTAAGGTATATCATAAGGTAACTTGTGCAGGGTTCTGTGATTTCATTATGCCGGAATATGAAACGGAAGAGTTGGTTATTTGTCCTTTCTCATTAACTGCGACAGCAGATTTTGCAGCATGTATGGCGATGGCAGTTAAGTTTTATGCACCGTACGATAAGGCATTTGCAGAGCGTATGGCAGAAGCAGCCAAGAGAGCATATGCCGTAATGCGTGAGATTCAGGTGCCCGGCGGTTTCTTAAATCCTGAAGGTGTTGTAACCGGAACCTATGAAGACAAGTATGAGCTTGACGAACAGTACTGGGCATCTGCTGAAATGTACAAGGCCTTCGGTGATGAATTGTATAAGAACGAATTTGAAAATTATGTAAACCAAGAAGTGATGCACGGTTATGGCTGGGAAGATGTGGCAAGTTTCGGTAATTTAGCATATTTGTCAACCTCTTATCCCACAGATGACAAGATTGCGGACAAGCTTCGCAAGGCTATTGTCGATAAAGCTGACGCTTTGATGAAGAAATATGAAGCCAATAACTATGAAATTTCTTTTGATGAGAAAGATTTTATCTGGGGAAGCAATATGTATATTGCAGAGAACGGTAGCCACTTGTTTGATGCATATAAGATTACAGGCAAAGATGAGTATTTGATAGCGGCGAGAGAGCATATCAATTACATCTTCGGTAAGAATCCTTGTAATGTATGTTTTATTACAGGAGCAGGAACCAATCAGGTATATAATCCCCATCATCGTCCTTCCGCAGCAGTGAAGAAGGCAATGCTGGGTATGTTGATTGGCGGTCCGGACAGCGGACTTCATGATCCGGACGCGGTAAGAGATTGTGCAGGTCTTGCACCTGCATTGTGTTACACGGATAAGTTATTAAGCTATTCCACAAATGAAGTAACAATTTACTGGAATTCAGCCTTGTTAATGCTGATGGCACAGGTATTATCATAAAAAAGAAAAGGCACGTTAATATAACGTGTCTTTTTATATCTTGAATAAAGAGAGTAGAAGTTCAGAATATTAAAAAACCTCTTCGACATGACGGTATCGAAGAGGTTTGTTTTTGTTATATTTTATAAACAAAATAATTAGTCCATTTTGTTTACAGCGATGCTAAGACGAGAAATCTTTCTTGAAGCATAGTTCTTATGATAAACGCCCTTAGAAGTAGCCTTATCAATAGTACTTGTTGCAGCAAGTAAAGCAGCCTTTGCAGCTTCCTTGTCGTTTGCATCAATTGCTGCGTAAACCTTCTTAACAGCGGTTTTAACACCTGAACGAATTGCTTTGTTTCTTTCAGTTCTAACCTCAGTTACGAGAATTCTCTTTTTTGCAGATTTGATGTTAGCCAAGACTCACACCTCCCATTTTCTTCAATCATT